>JAIFMR010000070.1 GCA_020048255.1 Rhodoferax sp.
TGGACATTGAAACCGGGCGCATGTTTGTGCTGATTTTTCTGCTGATGTTTCCCCTGTTTGTCTACGAAGCCAAATTCTGGGTGAGCCCGACGTTCAAGATTTTTTCAGGCTTCTTCCCCAACGCGTTCAGCGCTGTCTCCATCCGCTGGGGTTTGGCGCGCACGGCGGGCACGTTTGAGCACCCCATCCTGGCCTGCATCATGATCATTGCGGTGTACCGGCTACACCGCTGGTTGTCGTGGCAAGGTGTATGGGAGCAAAAGCAGCCCGGCCTGCTGGGCCGGGTGCAGCACCATATGCAGCGTCTTCCCTTCGCCTTCAAGCACCAGATCACGATCATCCTGATCGTCATGGCGCTGATGACCATTTCGCGTGGGCCCTGGATTGGCGGTCTGGTGGGGGCCACACTGGTGGCCGTGGGCAGCACCAAAAACCGCAAACAGTGGTTAATCGTTGTGGCAGCGGTCTTTTTGATCGGAGGCATAGCCGGCCAGGCCGCGCTGGATGCGTATATCACCCCAAAAGAGGGAGAGATTCTCAGTGGTGAAGCCCAAACCATGTTGTACCGCAAGGTCATGATTGAGCAGTACAAGAGTTTTCTGATGGATAAATTCTGGTCTGGTTGGGGCCTGACCACGGTGCCCACCATTCGCGGCATGGAGTCGGTCGATAACGCTTTCTTTTTGATGGCGCTACAGCACGGTGTGTTGGCTCCTGCTGTATTTGCGACCATTTTTGTGTATGCCATTCTGTCGCAGGTAAAGTTTGGCCTCAAAGCCCCGGCGGGTGACGCTCCGATTGGTTTCACGTT
Organism: Rhodoferax sp.; assembly: GCA_020048255.1. Taxonomy (GTDB): domain Bacteria; phylum Pseudomonadota; class Gammaproteobacteria; order Burkholderiales; family Burkholderiaceae_C; genus Rhodoferax. The sequence continues at coordinate 812 of JAIFMR010000070.1, forward strand.
TTCCGGCATCTACCTGATGTGTTTCATTGCTTTTTCAACCGTTTACATGGGTTCGCAGACCGAACCCATGCTGTTTTTGCTGCTGGGCTGGGGCGAGAGCATTAAAAACCGGGGTCATCAGGTGCCTGCTGATGCGACCGACTCAGGGGCCAAAGCACCACCCAAGTTGCCTTTCAGACGCATCATGTATTGAGGCGGGTGGGCCGGATACTGAGAATGCACGTTGCACCCTGGTGGATGCGCTTTGGATGTTGTGCTGATTGGCAACCTGAAAATCTATATAAAAAGTGGCTCTAGCGCTTGACTGTATTGCGCTAGTAGCTATTAATTTTAATGAAAAAAAAGATCAATAAGAAAATGACCGTCCGCCATGCAGTGTGCAAACCCAGTCGCAGCGCTGTGCGCGTGCTGTGCAATTTGCCGTGCATCCCAACTCCTGGGCCTCAAACAGGGCCTCGTCCCCAGTCAACCCCTAAGCCGCCGCGCGACGCTTGAGTAAGCGATGGCTCAATGCAATCATGGGGTTCTCGATCAGCAGCAGGCTTAAGCTGGCGCATACAAAAACGGCCAACAGGTTGTTGGGAAACATTTGAACCCAGGCCAGACCCGCCACCCGCTCATCGCTCCATACCAGAAACAACTGTTGCCACAGGTACAAACTGTATGACAGCCGACCCAGCAGGCGAAAAGGCGCACTTTCAAGCACCCGGCCGGTGATCCGTTGGCTTTGCACCACGGTGCCCAAGATCAGCAAGGAGATCAGCATGGCCTTGAAGGAGATCAGGGCAAAGTCAAACTTCCAGTCCACACTGGGCAAAACTTCGGTCAGCAGCAGGGCGACCAACAGCACAGGCCAACCCAGCGGATGCGCATACCACTGTTGCAATCGCCGTTTGAAAACGGCATCGCCATACAGCAAGGCGGTCAAGACGCCCCACAAAATGCCGTCGACCTGAATGTCGGTTCGTCCCCAAAACACGGCGGGTGATGAGCCGCTGATCTGCAGCCTGAAATCCAGCGCACGCCAGACGGCAATCAACAGGGCCATAGCCACCACCACTGCCACCCGGCGGCGGGACATTTTCAGGATCAGAAAAGCGGCTGGCCAGAGAAAATAAAAGTGTTCTTCCACCGCCAGCGACCAAAAATGCCCCAGGTACCAGCTGTGTTCCGCCTGCGTGTAGTTGGCGGCAAACAGCAAGGTGCTTAACCAGCGCCCCAGGCTGACATCAAGCACGCCATTCAGGGCCAGCAACCCCACCACCGCAAGAAAAAACACCGAGGCTGGCAAAATCCGGAAAGCGCGGCGGATGTAAAACGCACGCAACGACACCTGACCGCGCCGGCTTTCCTCTTCAATGAGTTTGCTGGTGATCAAAAAGCCGCTCAAACCGAAAAACAGCTGTACGCCCAGCAAACCGAGCTTTTTGAAAGTGGCCGAGTGCGCCAGCCAGTCGCTGTTAAACACCAGTTGCATCGACTCCGAGCCATGGGCCAACAACACCAGGCCAATGGCCACGGCGCGCCAACCGTCAAGCGTTGGCAGGTAGGTGCCAAAGGTTCGCGCTGCATGCGAGGGTGTGGCGCTCATGCTTGCAGCGCCTCCAGCAAGCGCTCTGTTGCATCGCTCCAGGAGTAAGCGTGGGCTTTTTCAAAGGCTTTTTCCGAGCGCTGCTGCCAGTCAGCTGCCGGCAGCTTGAAGAAGGCCACGATAGCCGCAGCCATGGCTTGCGGTGACTCCTTGGCCACCAAAACGCCAGTGCCATCACCCAGCAACTCGGGGGCGGCCCCAATCGGCACCGCAATCACTGGCGTGCGGCAGGCCATCGCTTCGAGAATCGGCAAGCCGAAGCTGTCCAGCCGAGAGCCGAACAGCCAGACATCACAGCGGCCATAAACGTCTTTGAGTGCGGTTTGCGCAGGGCGATAAAAGTAGTCAGTGTCTGCGGGCAAGGGCACCTCTGCAGCGGGCTGGTCGGCACCAAAGGCCACCACCTTCAGGTCAGGCAATTCACGCCGGGCCAATTCGCAGGCCTGACCACAAATGTCAGCCCCTTTGATAGCAGCAACCGCGTAAACGAAGCCCACTGTGGGGGAGGGTTGGCGGCTTCGTGCTGGCGCAGTGAACTGCTGCAGGTCAACCGCATTGGGCACCACGGTGATGCCCAGGGGGCCCAATTGGGCTTCAATGGTGCGCTTGAGGTCAGATGAAATAGCGATTTTTGTGTTGGGCAATTGCAGGGCGGCGTGGACTTGTGCAATGACTTGCGGACCAAACCAGACTTCATAGCCCTGTATCAAATGCACTTTGCGGCCCTTGCTGGCGGGCATGCCGTGCATCCAGACCGCCGTTTCCCACCAGGTGGCAATGATGATGTCAGCGTCTGGCACATCGGCAGCTGTGATTGCACGTGGGCGCTCCAGCACCTTGTGGGCAATGCCTGACTGCGCAATATGGCCGGGCTGGGCCGTGTCGTGCTGGCGCAGGCGTGACCAGTCTTGTTTGAGGACAGCCCGGGCTTTTTCACGCAGACCCAGGCGGTCTTGGGCGCAACTAACCACCAGCACCTCGTGGCCGCGTGCCATCAGTTGCTGGGCATAAATGGCCACCACCCGGTTGCCACCGGTGAGGTTGTCTGAGGGCATTAAAAAAGTGATTCGCATGGGTAGCTCAGTGCATAAAAAACAAAATAGAGAGGTTCAAGGCCCAACCTGCGAGCATGCCAAGGCACAGGGCTGGCAACCAGACCCGCTCTGAGGCCCAGGTCAGCAGCCCGTGCCGGGACTTGAACCACAAGGCGACCGGCCAGCTGACAAACTGGCTGGCCACCACGGCTGCTATGGCAGCCTTTTCCCCGCCCCAAGCATAAGCCGCAGGCACCAGCAGCCCCAGGCTCACCGCGCGCAACAGGTTGCTGGCGGTAACCCACTGCGGGCTGCCCTTGGCAAACATCAGTTGCTCCACCACCTGGTGCCGCACCGCCAGCAAGGACAGCCCAAGCCACTGAAACATCCAGCCCGCTTCCTGGTAGCGGCTGTCATAAAAGAGTTGCACGGCCCAATGGCCCGACATGAAAATGCCGCCGGCCATCACGCCCAGAAAGATGTCAGCCAGTTGCTGAACCCGCCCGTAGACTTGCACCGAGGCTTTCTCGCTGACTCGCAAGGACTCGCTGAGGGCCGAGAAAATGATGTGAGCATTCAGGGCACCATAAACCCCCATGATTGCCAGCATCAAGGTGCTGGCAATCGAGAAAATGCCAAAACTCGCGGTGGTCAGTGTTGCGCCCAGGATGAGTTTTTCGCCGTGCGCGGCTAAAAAACCAATGATGGACGAGAGAAAAATCCACTTGCCAAAACCGATGATTTCTTTGGCGCAGCTGCGGTCCCAGCAAGGGCGGGCGTTACTGCCCGGTAAATAAATGTGGCTCAAAACCGTTCTTGCCGCAGCGGCAGCCAAGGTGCCCACCACCAAACTCCAGACTGAGTGGGTCAGCCAGGCCAAACCCAGGGTCACGGTGGTGGCGATGATTTGGGAGGCCACCTCCAGCCGTGATAGGTAAGCGACTTGCAGCTCCCGTTGTGCCAAAGCCAGCTTCATGGACTCCAGACCCTGCAACAGCGCACAAACTGCGAAAACGGCCACCATGGGGGCCAGACGGGGGTCGGCATAAACCGTCCCCTGAGCAAAAAAGCCTTGTGCACCCGCCCACTGAAAACCCACCGCAATCAGCAGCACCACCCCACACAGCAGCACACCCCGCGCCAATTGCACTGCCCATGCGGTACCTAAAAAACGGGCTTGGGTGCCACGTTCGCTTTTCACCACACTCTGCCAAACGCCCAGATCAGAAAACATCACCAACGCAAAATACAAAGTATTCACCGCCGCCACCAAGCCAAAGGCTTCCGGCACCAACAGGCGCGTGAGAATCAGGTTGCTGAGCAGCCGCAGGGCTTGAGATGAAATATTGCCCCCCAACAGCCAACCGGCGGCGCGAAGCATTTTGGTGCGCAAGGGCACCAGGGGTACAGGGCTGGCCATGGTGTGGGTCATATCTGCCAATTACCAGGGGCGCATTGGGCTTGTCTGCCCGGCGTTGGTGTCAGACCAGGCCTGTTTGAGTTGGCTGCAATGCATGGCAAAGTCATTGGCTTTCTCGGTCTTTTGGGTCAAGGCCGCCTTGATCTGGCGCAGTTTGTGCCAGCTCCACTCCAGCCAGTGCATGCCTGCTGCGCCACTGGCACCATGGTGTTTACGGTAGTAAAGCAAGCCGCTGCGCATGCGCCAGCTTTCCAGTTGTGAACCTGATTTGGAGATGCGAGCGCTTTTAACCGTTTTGGCAGACTCACCGCCCATGTGCATGGCTTTGAGTGTGGGCCAGTAGTAGGTTTTCAAGCCCATTTGCTGAATGCGTTGGCACAGGTCCACTTCTTCGTAGTACATGAAAAACCGCTCGTCAAAGCCGCCCAGTTTTGCAAACACCTGGGTGGGTATGAAGACAAACGCACCAGGAATCCAGTCCACCACGGCGGCTTGTTCAGGGTTGGCCCAGTGGCGGTCAAGGCGGGCGAAAAAGGGGCTTTGGGGAAAGCGGGCCGCCAGACCTGACAGCGTGAAAAGCTCGTCGCGCAGGGTGGGGAACATGCGTGCCGAGGGTTGACGCTGGCCATCGACACCACGCAATTCACCCCCAGCCAAGCCCACATCGGGATGCTCATCAAGCATGAACAGGGCTTGACTCAAAGACCCTGCATCAGGAATGGCATCGGGATTGAGCAGCAACAGGTAGCGCCCTAATGCAGTTTTGGCGGCCAGGTTGTTGCCAGCAGCAAAGCCGAGGTTGTCCTGGCTGGCCACCAGCTTGACCCACGGGTAGTGTTGCCTGACGAATTCAGCCGTGCCGTCTTGCGAGGCGTTGTCCACCACGATGACCTCAGCCGAGAGGGTTTTCATGTCAATAGCCAGGCGATCCAGCAACGCGCCCATCAGCCGGGCCGAGTTGTAGGTGACGATCAATATGGAGAGGTCGAGCGCTTTCATGCAGCCACCCCTTGGGCTTGGGTAAAACACTGGCTTAAGCGTGACACGTTGCGAATCAAATCAAAGTCAGCCAATACCTTGCTTTGGGCGGTGTGCGCCAGAGACTGGCGCAACTGGGGTTGCTGGATCAAACGTGCCAATTGTCGTGTCAGGCTGTCCACGTCACCCGGTGTGGCCAGTAAGCCGGTGCTGTTGTGCTCAATCAACTCGGGAATGCCATTAACGGGGGTTGACACACAGGGCACGCCACTGGACATAGCCTCCATCAACACCACCGGAATGCCCTCAGCCAGGCTAGGTAAAACAAACACATCGGCCTGCGCAAAATGCGCTTTGACAGCTTCCTGGTTGAGAGAGCCCGTCAAAGCAATGTGCGAGCCCAATTGAAGGCTGGCAATGGTTTGCTCAATGCGCTGCCGGTCAGGCCCATCACCGACCAGGGTGAGTGAAAAATCCAGCCCCTGGTCGCGCAACTGGGCGCAGGCCTGCACCAGCAGCACCTGACCTTTGGCTGCGGACAAGCGGCCCACACAAAGCAGTTTGGTCGTGGTGTTGGCTGACTTGCGGGCCGTGAAGGTGAATTGGGCCGGGTCAACCCCGAGGCGACACACCTGAAACTTGGCCCAATCCTCCGGGCGGCTGATGCGCATCAGTTGTCCTTTGGCGAATTGGCTGATGCACACCACCTGGTCTGCTTGTTGCATTTTGAGTGGCAGGTGCTGGCCCGGCACATCGTCAAACTCGTCAGGCCCGTGGATGGTGTAAGACAAGTGGCAGCCCGTGAGCTGTTTGACCAGCACGCCCACCGTGGCACCGGCGTTGCCAAAATGCACATGCAGGTGGCGCAAATTGTGTTGCTGCATCCAGCGTGCCACCAGCGCAGCCTCCAGGGCGTAGGCCAAGCCATACAAGCGCTGGCCGTTTTTGCCCAAGTCCAAACCCATGCGCACCATACGGCTCAACTGAACAGGTGATTTTGCGAACCAGTAAAAAAACGCAGTCAAAGCACCCAAAACGCCCTGCGCCTTGACAAAAAAGGTGTCGCTCGCTTCCTGGCGCTCATAGGGCTCCATGGCCTCCACACCCCGGTCAGGTGGGTTGATGGACGCTGTGAAGATGGTGTGGCCCAGTGTGCGCAGGCGCTGAATTTCACGCAGGATGAAGGTGTGTGAAATAGCGGGGTAGCGGCTGATCAGGTAAGCCATGGGGGGCAGAGCAGTGTTCATGTGGAATGGGTCTCAGGCAGGCAAAGAATGGAATGGGATTCAGCGGAATGGGTTAATGGGCGTGTAGCGATCGGGCCGGAATGCCACCCACAATTTGGTGTGGCCCCAGCGCTTTGGTCACCACCGCATTGGCCCCCACCACACTGTTGGCACCAATGCCGGCACCCAAAAGCACGGCAGTGCCACGGCCCAGCCAGGTGTTTTGGCCAATGTCCACCGGGCTGCTGACATGGCCGGCATCGCGAATTGACTGGTTGCTGAGGGTGTGATTGGCATCACGAATACTGGCGTATTCGCCGACCATGCAGCCATTGCCCAGCGTCACACGCTCAAAGGCCACAATGTGCACGCCGCGTGACAACACCACACCATCGCCCACGGTGATCGACCCTGCGCCCTGGGTCTCAAGGTAAACGCCCGGGTAAATCAAGGCATTGCGACCGAACTGAATGTTGCGGGTGCCGTGCAGCTCCACATGCCCCATCACGACGTTGGAGGCGTCCACCCGGCGGCCAATGCCTTCTTGCAATTGCGCCAGGTGCCAGACCCGCAAGCCACGCGTCACCAGCAGACGTTGGCACCAGGCCAGCGGGGCCAGTACCCGCGCTGCCAGCGCTTTAACGCTGAACGTGTTCCGAGCGGCTTCTTGCTTGTAGTCCACCAAGCCAATTTCGGCGTGTTGGCGGGCGGCTTGGTGCCATTTGAGTTGGCCAAAGAGCGCCGGTATTTTCTGAAAATGTGCGTGTACCGCATACTGGGTACACAGCAGCCATTGGCCAGGGGCTTTCCAGGTGCAGCGGTGCGCGGTCCGCAGCAAAAACAGGGCGGCCAAGGCGAGCAACACCAGGGCCAGCACAGGTGCCAACCAGGCACTTGCCAGCAACAAAAAGGGCGCAGCCATGAACAGCATGCCATGGCGGAAATCCCGCTTCGATTCATGTTGCCAAAGCACATCACCCCGGACGCGCATACGCTGGGCCACCTCGGCGTAGGCAATGCCAGAGCGGTAAGCGCGCAGCCAGTAGGCGCGCAGGGAATTCACCGCCAGATCGTGTTGGGTCATGGGTACATCGATGTGCTCAATTTCCCATCCACCTGCCCGCAAACGGGCGCACAACTCGGGCTCCTCACCGGCTTTGAGTGACGCATCGAACCCGTTCACTTGGGCCAGGGCACTGCGGCGCACCAGCACATCGCCACCAAAGTAAAGCGTGCGTCCGGTGGGGTAAATCCAGTCTAGGTCGAGCACCTTGGTGTAGACGGACTGCTCTGGCCGTGACTCGCGCCGATGGCCCCAGGCAGCACACAGTTTTGCATCTTGCAAGGTGCGCAAGGCGTGGCGCACAAAGTCGGGGTGCAACTGGGTGTCGCCATCCAGAAACAGCACAAACTCGCCTTTTGCCGCTTGCCAACCCAGGTTTCTGGCTTTGGCGGCACAGGGACTGGCATCGTCAAGCACCAGTGTGGCTGCGCCAAGCGCTTGTGCCCGGGCCACGCTGGCATCGGTCGATTTTGAATCGACATACATCAGCTCATACCGGGTGTTCCCCCACGCGGCTTGTTTAACGGACTCCAGGCAGTGTGCAAGGCGCTGGCCCTCGTTGCGGCCGATCACGACCACCGAGACATCAGTGTGACCGTCAGTGTGGGACAAAGGTGTGTTCATGGCAATGGCTCCAGTTGCAGGGCGGGCGCTAGGGTGCTGGTTCATGGCGCACCCAGTGTGTTGGCGGTCAGGCCAAAAGTCAGCACCGAGATGGCAGGTGACAACTGGCGCATCACGTAGCCCATTTCGGCCAGGTTGCTCTTGGGGATAAACACCACGTCACCGTCTTCCAGTGCGTAGTTGACGCGGCGGCTCACATCCACCAAGTCGGCAAAGGCCAGAATTTCGACCTGTTTGGCACCGGCCCGGTACACGCCAATTTGCTGTGGTGCGGCATCTTCATTGGGGCCACCGGCTTGGGCCAGCACATCGAGCACCGTCATGCGGGGTGTCAGGCGATACGAGCCCGGCTTGGGCACAGCACCCAGCACATACACCGAGGTGTCGGATGAATCCGGAATAAACACAATGTCGCCCTTTTTCATGCGGATGTTGTAGCCGGGGTCGCCGTTGAGCAAAGACTTCAGATCCACCCAGATCAGCTTGTCGCGCCCACGCATGATGGCGCAGCGCGTCAAGGTGGCTTGTTTGTCCAGAATCGGCATGGCACCCGCACTGG
>JAIFMR010000231.1 GCA_020048255.1 Rhodoferax sp.
CTCCCCGTTTTGCTCTCCCATTTGTATTGCGTCAATCCATGCATTTAAACGAACTCAAGGCACTGCACGTGTCAGAAGTCCTCAAGCAAGCTGAAGATCTTGAGATTGAAAACACCGGGCGTATGCGCAAACAGGAGCTGATGTTTGCCATCATCAAGAAGCGCGCCCGCGCTGGTGAGCAGATTTTTGCCGATGGCGTGCTGGAAATCTTGCCGGACGGATTTGGCTTTTTGCGCAGCCCAGATACCAGTTACACCGCCAGCACGGATGATATTTACATCAGCCCCAGCCAGGTGCGCCGGTTCAACCTGCACACCGGGGACATGATTGAAGGCGAAGTCCGCACGCCCAAAGACGGCGAGCGCTACTTTGCCCTGAACAAGCTGGAAAAGGTCAATGGTGGTGGCCCCGAAGAAAACAAACACAAGGTGATGTTTGAGAACTTGACGCCGCTGTTTCCCAAAGAACAAATGCGCCTGGAACGCGACATCAAGGGTGAAGAAAACATCACTGGGCGCATCATTGACATCATTGCACCCATTGGCAAAGGCCAACGTGCCTTGCTGGTGGCACCGCCCAAGAGCGGCAAGACGGTGATGATGCAGCACATTGCTCACGCTATTTCTGCCAACTATCCCAACAGCCACATGATGGTCTTGCTGGTGGACGAGCGGCCCGAAGAGGTGACCGAAATGCAGCGCACCGTGAAGGGCGAGGTGATTGCCTCAACCTTTGACGAGCCCGCAGCGCGCCACGTGCACGTGGCCGAGATGGTGATCGAGCGCGCCAAACGGCTGGTCGAGCTGAAAAAGGACGTGGTCATTTTGCTGGACTCCATCACCCGGCTAGCCCGCGCCTACAACAACGTGGTGCCATCGAGTGGCAAGGTACTGACAGGCGGTGTGGACTCCAACGCGCTGCAGCGGCCCAAGCGTTTCCTGGGTGCAGCCCGTAACGTGGAAGAAGGCGGCTCGCTAACCATTATTGCCACGGCTTTGGTGGACACGGGTAGCCGCATGGACGAGGTGATCTTTGAAGAGTTCAAGGGCACCGGCAACAGCGAAATCCACCTCGATCGCCGCTTGTATGAAAAGCGGGTGTTCCCGTCGATTCAACTCAATCGCAGCGGCACGCGTCGCGAGGAGTTGTTGCTACAGCCGGAAATTTTGCAAAAAACACGCATACTGCGCCAGTTTTTGTACAACATGGATGAGATCGAATCCATGGAAATGGTGCTCAAGCAAATGCGCGCCACAAAGAACAACAGCGAATTCTTCGACATGATGCGTCGTGGCGGCTGATCTATAATCTACGGTTTTTAGCGAAAAGTACGAGCGGCTTTGAATTGCGCAATGGGTTGCGCAAGGGCTGACGCGGCTAACGCATCTGATGGAGAAAGTATGAAAGCAGGCATTCACCCCAATTACCGCGAAGTTTGTTTCCTGGACTCGTCCAATGGTTTCAAATTCGTGACCCGTTCTTGCGCTAGCGCCAAGGAAATGATCAAGATGGAAGACGGCCGTGAACTGCCGTTGTTCAAGCTCGATACATCGAGCGAGTCGCATCCGTTCTATACCGGCACCCAGAAGTCTGTGGACAACATGGGTGGACGCGTCGAGCGCTTCCGCAACCGCTTTGGCAAGACTGCAGCCAAGTAAACCATTTAGCGCACTTTGCATGAAGGCAGCCGGGTCACTCCGTGCTGCCTTTTTATTTGCACGCTAGCCCCATCTCATCCTCCGCCACTCTGTGAAGCAGCCCACCCCGGCCATCGTCGCGCAGGATGCGGTCCATCGTCTGCCTCGCCTGGCGCTTTGGCTGTTTTGCATCGCTTACGTGTTGCCAGGTTTTTTAGGACGGGTGCCCTGGAAGCGCGCTGATATCACCGCTTTCGGTTACATGGCGGAACTGGCGCGTGGCGCCACAGACTGGTGGGCGCCAACCCTGGGCGGCCTCAGCCCCGAAGTGGACGCGCTTTTACCTTACTGGTTTGGCGCCTGGGCCATCCAACTGGCTCCATCCTGGCTGGCTATTGATCTGGCTGTGCGCCTGACGTTCATTGCCCTGTTGGTCTTGACCCTGTTGGCCACCTGGTACGGGACCTATTTCCTGGCCCGAAGCCCGCTGGCACAGCCTGTGGCATTTGCCTTTGGCGGTGAAGCCCAGCCCACGGATTACGCGCGTGCCATCGCTGATGGGGGTTTGTTGGCCTTCATGGCCTGTCTGGGCCTGGCGCAGTTGGCACACGAGACCACACCAGCGCTGGCCCAGCTGTGTTTTACCGCCCTGCTGTTTTATGCCACAGCCGCCTTGCCCTACCGCCCCGTGGCACCCGGTCTTGGCGCTGGCGTGGGGTTGATTGGAATGACTCTCTCTGGCGCACCCAGCATGGCGCTGGCTCTGGGCTTGGGGTGCGCCACGATCTACCTGCTGGAAGCCAGACAGGCCAACAGCGATACCAAACCTCAAAAAATCAGGGCCGCAGGTTTGCTGGGGATGACGCTTTTGTGCAGCTTGCTGGCCACGTTTCTAAATTTGTGGCATTGGCGCATCGATCTCCCCTCGGGCGACTGGCGTGAATGGCAGAGTTTGGGACGTTTGTTCCTGTGGTTTACCTGGCCGGCCTGGCCGTTGGCGCTGTGGACACTTTGGCGCTGGCGCCATCAATTGCTGGGTGTGCGCTTTGGCAGCCGGCATCTCTGGTTGCCCTTATGGTTTGTACTGGTGGCGAGCATGGCCACACTGACCACCAGTGCAGCCGACCGCTCCTTGCTACTGGCTTTGCCCGCCCTGGCAGCCCTGGCGGCATTTGCACTGCCCACCTTGAGTCGCAGTGTAGGTGCCTTGGTTGATTGGTTCACCTTGATCTTTTTCAGTGGCTGCGTATTGATCATCTGGATTGTTTGGGTCTCGATGCAAACTGGGTTCCCGGCCCAACCTGCCTTGAATGTGGCCCGCCTGGCGCCTGGCTTCAACCACAGTTTTTCATTTATTTCTTTTTTTATAGCACTCACTGCAAGTCTGACCTGGGCTTGGCTGGTGAAATGGCGTATTGGTCGGCACCGGTCTGCGCTTTGGAAAAGTGTGGTGTTACCGGCCGGCGGTGCGGCACTGTGCTGGCTGTTGCTGATGACTTTGTGGCTGCCCTTGCTGGACTTTGCCCGCAGCTACGCCCCCATGGTGCAACAGGCAACGACCCTGATCAGCAAAGACCCCAGCTGCGTGTCCACACTCGGTTTGACGCGCAGCCAAACCGCGGCCTTTCGATTTCATGGGCATTTCAATTTACAGCCCGTCGAGACGGGTGCAAACTGCCCCTGGCTGCTGGCCAACGGGGAAATACCCAGTGCCACTGCGGGTTTCATACCGGGTAAACCATGGCAGTTGCATGCCGCCATGAACCACCCCGCCGACCCGAAAGAAAAAATCTACCTATTTGAACGCCAGCACCCTTAATCGGCAGGACGAAGGCGGCTGGCCGGGAAGGTGATCCGAAAGCGTGAACCCTTGCCCAATTGGCTTTCAATGGTAAGCGTTGCACCATGCCTTTGGGCAACGTGCTTGACAATGGCCAAGCCCAGACCGGTGCCGCCCGTTTCACGGGACCGGCTGCGATCAACACGGTAAAAACGCTCTGTCAAACGGGGCAAGTGCTCTGGTGCAATGCCAGGCCCGGAATCTGCCACCTTAAATACCGCTTGACCGTCTTGGCTTGGGCGAAAACTGATGTCAATTCGCCCGCCAGGCGGCGTGTAGCGAATCGCATTACTCACCAGGTTGCCCATGGCGCTATGCAACTCCTGTGCAATCCCGGAAATTTGCCCGGCAAACTGGCAATCTGCGTGCACCTCATGCAACGGGTGCTCGGTGCCATTCATGACCTGTGTCAGGGCTTGCCCGTCTTGCAACAGTTGGCGCATCAGCAAGGGCACCGAGCTCCAGACTTCAACGCCTGGCGGCGGACTGCCTTCCAACCGCGAGAGAATCAGCAAATCATTGACCAAACTCTGCATGCGAGCCGATTGCTGTGCCATCAGGCTCAAATAATGGTCTCGCTCCTCGGCGCTGAGCTCCAGGGTTTGCAGGGTTTCGACAAAGCCGGACAACACCGTCAAGGGCGTGCGAATTTCATGCGAAACATTGGCCACAAAATCACGTCGCATCGCCTCCGCCTGCTCCACTGCCGTCACGTCGCGTGACAACAGCAGCAGGCGCCCCCCACCGTAGGGATAGAGCTGCACTGACAGACGAATCGGGCGGCCTGGTCTGTTGTCCCGCCCAGGCATGAGCAATTCCTGATCAAAATCGCGACTGGCCAGATACGAAACAAAACCGGGGTCTCGCACCAAATTGCCAATGGTCTGCTGGAGATCACGCTTGAGATCCAAGCCAAAATGGCTTGCAGCAGTCTGGTTACACCACTCGATACGACCCTGAGGATCAAGCAACACCACCCCATTGGGCGACGCCTGCAGCGCCGACAAAAAATCGTTCAACCGTTTTTCGCAATCGATGATCTCACGGTCTCGGGTACGCAACGAACGCTGAACGCGCTCCAGCAACTCGCCCCACACTCCCCGCTGCAAGGGTTGACCCTGCGGTGGGTCAAAGCGCATCCAGCGCAAGGCGCGTGCAGCACGAGAAATATCGAACACAAACCACAGCGCAGCACCACACAGGGCACCCAACAAGGCCGCAACCGGGTGGTCGGCCTCAGGGCTCACAGCCCAAGCCAAGCCACCACCTACAAGCTGACAGGCAAAAAAAACAAGAATTCGCGCCAGCATGACAAGAGACTGAGCGCGTCAGCCGACGTCAGCGGAAACGGTCGCAGTCAATCCTGCAACGGTGAGCCGATACCCTGCGCCACGCACAGTTTCGATCATGGCCGCCGCCTGTTCTCCCAAGGCTTCACGCAAGCGCTTGACATGAACATCCACCGTGCGCTCTTCGATAAACACATGATCGCCCCACACCTGATCCAACAGTTGGGAGCGGCTGTGCACACGCTCAGCATGGGTCATCAGATAGTGCAGCAATTTGAACTCGGTTGGCCCCAGTTTGAGCGGTTGATCCTGGAAGGACACCCGATGCGTCGCAGCGTCCAGGCTGAGCCGTCCCAGTGTGACCACTTTGACCTCTTCTTCGGGGGCACGGCGACGCAACAGGGCTCGAATTCGCGCCAACAGCTCCTTGGTAGAAAATGGCTTGGCGATGTAATCGTCAGCACCCGCATCCAGGCCAGCCACCCTGTCCACCTCATCGCCACGCGCGGTCAGCATGATGATAGGTACCGCCTTGGTACGCGGGTGGGCACGCCAGCGTTTGGCCAGCGTCAAACCAGACTCACCTGGTAGCATCCAATCCAGCAAGACCACGTCCGGCAATGCGGAATCCAGCTCGGTTTGTGCCGTGGCGCTGTCCATCGCCCAAATGGGACGAAATCCACTGTGGCGCAGATTGACTGAAATCAGCTCAGCAATGGCCGACTCGTCTTCGACCACCAAAACGGTGGGCAAACGCCTCATCTCAACACCGACTCGATTTCGGAGATGGGTGAATGGCGAACGTCAGCCCCTTTGACGATGTAGATGATCAATTCGGCAATATTTTTGGCATGGTCCCCAATGCGTTCGATCGCCTTGGCTAAAAACAGCAAGTCCAGGCTCGGTGAAATCGTTCTAGGGTCTTCCATCATGTAGGTGATGAGTTTGCGAACAAACCCGTCAAACTCCTTGTCAATCAGATCGTCTTCCTTCAGGATAGCCACCGCTGCGGTCGTGTCCAGACGAGCAAATGCATCGAGTGCCTTTCGCAGCAGGCCGGAGGCCATGTCTGCGGCGACCCGTAGCTCTGTCGAAGGAAGGGAACGCGATGCCCCACTGTGAATGATGGAGCGAACCATACGGGCAATTTTTTCGGCTTCGTCGCCCACCCGCTCCAAATTGGCCGTGGCCTTGGAAATGGCGATCAATAAACGCAAATCGCGCGCAGTGGGCTGACGCCGGGCGATGATGCTGGAGAGCTCACGGTCAATTTCAACTTCCATGGCGTTGACTCTGGCCTCGGTTGCGGTTACCTGGTCAGCTGCCTCAATGTTGAATTGCGACAAGGCATAAATAGCCTGGTGGATTTGCGACTCCACCAAGCCGCCGAGTTCCATGACGCGGGTCGAAACTGCACTCAGCTCACTGTCGAATTGGGTGGACAAATGTTTATCGGACATGGTCTGGTACTCTTGATTAGCCGAAACGGCCGGTGATGTAGTCTTCCGTCTCTTGACGATTGGGCTTGAAAAAAATCTGCTCTGTGGTCCCAAACTCAATCAGATCGCCCAAATACATGTAAGCCGTGTTGTCACTGCAACGCGCCGCTTGCTGCATGTTGTGCGTCACGATCACTACCGTGTAGTCTTGCTTGAGCTCAATGATCAGCTCTTCAATTTTGGCAGTGGAAATAGGATCCAGTGCAGAACAGGGTTCGTCAAGCAGCAACACCTCCGGCTTGATCGCCACGCCTCGCGCAATACACAAACGCTGCTGTTGACCGCCCGACAGGCTGGAGCCGTTCTGCTTGAGCTTGTCTTTCACTTCACCCCACAGCGCTGCCTTTTTCAGGGCCCACTCCACACGCTCTTCCATGTCAGTGTCGCTAAGTGATTCAAACAGTTTCACACCAAACGCGATATTGTCAAAAATTGACATGGGAAACGGTGTTGGCTTTTGAAACACCATGCCCACTTTGGCCCGCAACAACGCCACATCTTGTTTGCTGGTGAGCAGATTTTCACCATCCAAAACCACTTCACCCTGTGCGCGTTGCTCAGGATACAGCTCAAACATCCGATTGAAGACCCGCAAGAGCGTGGACTTTCCACAACCTGAAGGTCCGATAAAAGCTGTAACCTTCTTTTCGGGAATCTCCAGATTGATATTCTTGAGCGCGTGAAACTTGCCATAAAAGAAATCGAGATTCTTGACAGAAATCTTGGAGCGGTCGTCTTTTGCAATCACATTCGCCATGTTCATGAGTAGCCTTTAATATACAAAATGCGTGTGAACGCCTAGTTTTTCTGGCGGGTCAAGATGCGCGCCAGAATATTGAGACCCAAAACTGCCAGCGTGATCAAGAACACACCTGCCCAAGCCAGCTGTTGCCAGTTTTCATAGGGACTCATGGCGAATTTGAAAATCGTGACCGGCAAAGTCGCCATGGGTTCGCTGAGGTTGGAGGTCCAGAATTGATTGCTCAACGCGGTGAACAGCAAAGGAGCCGTTTCGCCTGCAATACGCGCCACCGCCAGCAAGATCCCAGTGACTACACCAGCGCGGGCCGAGCGCATGGTGATGCTCAAAATCACCTTCCACTTGGGTGCACCCAGTGCGTAAGCCGCCTCGCGCAAACCAGGAGGCACCAGTTGCAGCATGTTTTCTGTGGTCCGAATGACCACGGGAATGACGATCAAAGTCAATGCCATGATCCCCGCGTAACCAGAAAACGACTTGAATCGGGTCACCATCACGGCGTACACAAACAAACCGATCACAATGGAAGGCGCAGACAGCAAAATGTCATTGACAAAACGTGTCACCGATGCCAACCAGCCCTTCGGTTCAAATTCAGCCAAGTAGATTCCGGCCATGATCCCAATGGGTGTCCCCACAAAGGTGGCAAGCATCACAATCAAAAACGAGCCATAGATCGCATTGGCCAGGCCACCCAGATCGTTGGGAGCAGGCGTCATCAAGGTCAGAGTGGCCCAGGTCATTCCAGCCATACCCAAACGAACTGTCTCATACAAGATCCAGAACAACCAGAACAGTCCAAACGCCATAGCGCTTAAAGAAAGCAGCAAAGCGACAATGTTGACCCGCTTGCGATTTGCATAGCGTGATTGCCGTACGAGCGTCAAAGCTTCTTTGTTGGATAAAGAATTAACAGTGCTCATGACGCAGCCCCCTCACCCTTTTTGAGCTGCGACAGCAATAATTTTGACAAGCTCAACACTACAAAAGTAATGAAAAACAGCACCAAACCCAGGTACATCAGAGAGGCCTGATGAAGACCTGCACCAGCTTCCGCAAACTCATTGGCCAAGGCAGAGGTAATACTGTTGGCAGCCTGAAACAGGCTCAGTGAGTCAAGCTGATTGAAATTACCAATAACAAATGTGACTGCCATGGTTTCACCAATGGCCCGTCCCAAACCCAACATGATGCCGCCAATCACACCGGCTTTGGTGTACGGGAGGACCACCGTGGACACTACTTCCCAGGTGGTAGCGCCCAAACCGTAGGCCGACTCCTTGAGGAGCGTGGGGGTCACTTCAAACACATCACGCATGACCGCCGCGATAAACGGAATGATCATGATGGCCAAAATAATGCCCGCTGACAAAATACCGATGCCCACGGGTGGGCCCGAAAAAAGTGCCTCAAGATAAGGCACACCCTTGAAGATCTTTTGCAAGGGCTGCTGGACGTAAGTCGACAGGATGGGGCCGAAAACCAACAAACCCCACATGCCGTAAACAATAGACGGAATCGCCGCCAGTAATTCAATGGCGGTCCCCAAAGGACGCTTGAGCCAGGCTGGCGATAGTTCCGTGAGAAACAGGGCAATGCCAAAGCTCACAGGCACTGCAATCAACAGCGCAATGAACGAGGTCATCAAGGTGCCATAGATCATCACCAGCCCGCCGAATTCTTCCTTGACTGGGTCCCAAGTGGCGGTGGTCAAGAAGCCAAGCCCAAATGTGGTAATCGCAGGCCAGGCGCTGATGGTCAATGACACCAAAATGGCAATCAACAAGCCCAGCGTTATTAAAGCCGCGCCTTTGGCCAGCCAACCAAATATTCGGTCTAACAACGGGCCCGAACGAGCCCGCTTAACAGGAGGAGGATTGGTCATAGCGCGGGCAGAAGTTTGGGTTGGATTCATCACCATTTCGCTCGCGGGAAGTGTAGCGGACACAGTCAGCCTCCTGTTATTGTCAGCGCCTTTACTTAAGGGCCACAGGTTTGCCGGCGGTGTCCTTCACATTGCCCCAAGCCTTCTCAATGTTGGCAATCACACTGTCGGGCAAAGCGACATAGTCGAGGCTAGAAGCCAACTTGTCACCGCTCTTGAAAGCCCAAGTGAAGAACTTGAACGTTTCTGTGGCGTTGGCTGGCTTGTCTTGCACGTTGTACATCAAGATAAAGGTCGCTGTCGAAATTGGCCATGTGGCCTTGCCAGGCTGATCAGTGATCAACTGGTAAAACGATTTGTTCCAGTCAGCACCAGCAGCAGCAGCCTTAA
>JAIFMR010000146.1 GCA_020048255.1 Rhodoferax sp.
GCGCCTTGGGCGAAGCGGGTGCCCGCATCATGCTCTGTGATCGCCGGGCCGCAGACCTTGAGGCCGCTTGTGCCGAGCTGCAGGCCTGTGGTGTCGACGCGCGCTGGGTCGCCGCTGACGTTGGCTTGGATGCCGATATTCAGCATTTGGTCGCCGAGACGCTGCAGCGCATGGGAGACATCGACATCCTGGTGGACAGCATTGAAAGCGTGGGTGGTTTGCTGAGCCAGCGCGTGGTTCACAGCAGCATGATGGGTCGGCACAGCGGGCGCATCATCACTTTGGCCGGTGTGGCTGATCACGCGCAGCAGGATGCACTCAGCGCTGCCACGCGTGCGTTGGCCACGCTTTGGGGGCCATTCAACATTCAGGTCAATACCTTGTGCCATGCTGTTTCTGCGATGACACCTCGGACAGCATCGCCGGCTGAGGTGAAGGCCCTTCAATGCATGTCCGTGTTGCTGGCTTCAGAGGTCGGTCAATCCATTCATGGCCAATGTCTGGCGGTGTCAGGTGATGCTATTTACCCCAAGGTTTCAACATGACTTTCAAGCTCTGGTCGATTGGCGGGACGACCCATCTCGGTCCCAGCACTCAAGAGCGACAGGCGTCGCCAGTCTGGCGGCTGCTGGCTTTTGAGGATCTGCAAGTGTCCGAACTTTACGAGGTACTGCGGCTGCGCAGTGAGGTGTTTGTGGTGGAACAGCAATGCCTGTTCCAAGACATGGATGGCGCGGACCCCCATGCCATGCATCTGCTGGGCGTGCAGCACGGCGAGTTGCAGGCGTATGCGCGCTGTTTTGAAGCGGGCATCAAATTTCCGGAAGCCAGTATTGGCCGGGTGTTAACGCGCCCCAATGCCCGTGGCATCGGCTTGGGTCATGCCTTGATTGCACAAGCCATTTCCGCTATCAGACAGGTTTGGGGGCCGCAGCCCATCCGCATTGGTGCCCAAATGCAGCTCGCCGGGTTCTACGCCAAGCACGGGTTTGAGGACGTTGGCAAGACCTATCTTGAAGACGGCATTCCTCACCTGGAGATGCTGCGCCCCGCGTGATCAGTGTATCGGTATCGTGGCTGCGGGCAGCGCGGACTGGTGCTGCATCAGGTCCAGCAAAGCATGTTGCGCCATGGGTCTGTGAAAGTAGTACCCCTGGAAAGTCTGGCAACCGGCTTTTTCAAGGTAACGTTTTTGCACCTCGGTCTCGACCCCTTCAGCAACCAGGTTCAAGCCCAGGCCCTTGGCAATAGAAATGATCGCCAAAACCACCGGAAACTGGCTGCTTTCGTCCATGATCGGCACAATGAACGAGCGATCGATTTTCAAAATATGAATCGGGAACCGGTGCAAATACGACAAGGAAGAGTAGCCGGTGCCAAAGTCATCGATGGCCACGCGAACCCCCAGCTGGCACAGCTTGTTGAGTTGCTCAATAGCATCCAGCGGGTTGCGAATACAAATGTTTTCAGTGACTTCAACTTCAATTTGTGACGGCGAAATCTGGTACCGACTCAGGGCATTTTCGAGCTTGTCGAAGAAATAACCGCGCTCGAGGTAGTGCGGTGAGAGGTTGATGGACATGTAAATGCGCTCGTCACCCAAGGCATTCCAAGCCAGCAGGTCACGGCAGATGGCGTCCAGCATCCAGTCACTGATCGGAATGATCAGGCCACTTTCTTCCGCAAAGGGTAAAAATTCTCCGGCACCCAAAAAGCCGCGTTGCGGGTGGTTCCAGCGCATCAATGCCTCGGCTCCAATGACCCGGCCTGTGCTGACATCGACTTGCGGCTGGTAGTACATCTCGAGTTCACCCGAGGTCAAAGCCAAGTGCAAGTCGTGTTCGAGCGCAATTTTTCCTGAAGACAGGTTTTGCATCGACGTATTGAAAAACGCGTGACCATTGCGTCCCTGATCTTTGACAGAGTGCATCGCCATATTGGCGCTGCGAATCAGCTGGTCAACGTTTTCACCGTCTGAAGGATACACCGCGACACCAATGCTGGCTGTCAGGTGAAGGGTGTGGTTCCCGATCACAAAGGGCAATTTCAGGCATTCAGTGAATGCCTGTGCCACCACGGACGCATCATCCGTGAGATCGAGCTCAGGCAATACCACGTAGAACTCATCACCAGCAAAGCGCGACAGCGTGTCACTGTGCCGCAGGCAGGCCTTCAGCCGCAGGGCAGTTTGCTGCAACAACTCGTCACCCACCTGGTGTCCCAGAGAGTCGTTGATGACAATGAAACGATCCAGATCAATGAACATCACGGCCAAGCCGGCACTCTTGCGTTTGGCCTGCAACAGGGCCAGGCTGAGTCGGTCCCTGAATAACGTGCGGTTGGGTAGGTCGGTCAAAATATCGTGATAAGCCTGATAGGCAATCAGCTCATCGGCTCTTTTTCTTTCAGTGATGTCTCGGGCCACACCGTAAATGCCCAACAGTTCCTTGCCGGTGGCGGCGTCTGTCAGCGGCGCGCCGGGGCTGCCCAGGGGCATGGTCGTCAGCTCGATGCTGAAAGTGCGGCATTCGTCTTCTACACGCCGGGATTTGAGCCGCAACTCAATGTTACGGGACCAGCGCTGATCGCGCCCGCCATCACCAAAAATGTAATTGGCGCGTTCCAGGTCAGGCATGTGCACCAACTCTGCATAGTGTCGGCCCATCAGGTCCTCGCGGGTAAAACCCAGCAGGTGATGCACACGGTCGTTGACAAAGGTGATGTGTCCCTGGTGATCAAGGGTCAGAATGATGTCGGGCGAGCTGTCCACCAAATAGCGGTAAATACGCTCAGAGTTTTCGAGCTTGTGCGCCATGCGCCGGTTTTCGGCTTCCAGGCGCCGTTGCTTGAGCGCGTTATGCACCGCCTTGAGCAATTCTTCTCGTGAATACGGTTTGCGCAGGTAGTCATAAGCACCGCGCTTGAGAGCACCAATGGCCGACGCGATGCCGCCATCGCCACTGGAGATGATCACATTGGCGTCGATCTGACGGGAAATCATGAAATCCATGATGTCGTGCCCGCTGAGGTCGGGCAAGCGCAAATCCAGAATCACCAAGTCGAAGGTTTGCTGGTTAAGTTGGCGCAAGGCTTCTTCGCCGGTGGCTGCCGTCACCAGGACAAAGTCAGGGCTGTTCAGCAAACTGCACAAGCTGCTCAAAATGCGGGGCTCATCGTCGACCAACAGCAGTCGGGCCGGTGTTGGTGCGGGGTGTCCCGCCTGTAGTTCAAGCGAGGCTCGTGCAAAGTCCCACTGCAAGGGGTCGCGGCGATTCATTTGACAGCCATAGTGGCGTGATGCGCCGGTAACAAAACTTCAAAGCTTGTCCCCAGCGATGAGCTCTTGCAGTTGATCAGTCCGTTGAGCTTTTGAACCAAGCCGTGAACAATGCTCAAACCCAGTCCGCGATTTTCACCGGCCTTGCTGCTGCGCACCGGCGTAAACAACTTGGAGCGCACTTCATCGGGCAGGCCAGGGCCAGTGTCTTTGATTAATAACTCAAAGTAGTCCACGCCGTTGCGCCGGACCGTCCCGTTGTTGACGACCTCAATGCGACCGCCTTTGGGGAGTGCCTCCACAGCGTTTTTGATGAGGTTGACAAAAATCTGTTTGAGCGGGCCTACCGCGCCGATGATCTCGCAGGGTTGGCTGGGCAGCTGTGCCGAAATTTGCACGCTGGCAGGCAAAAACCGGCTTTCGCGAAACAGGCGCACGATGTCACCCAGAACCTTGTTGACTTCAACGATCGTGTCGGGTGTGGGTGGTATCACCCGCGCAAAGTCCTTGATGATGGTCCCAACGCGGTCTATTTCTTCGTTCAGGATCGACAACTCACCCACCACAGGCTCTTGGCGCGCCAGCTTGTCATCCAGCACGCCCAGATAATTCTTGATGATCGACAGGGGGTTATTGGCCTCGTGCACCACCTTGCGAGACTGAAGCAGGTGGTCTTCACGGGTTTTTGCAATGCGCCGGTCAATTTCGCCGCGCGCCAGTGCAGCGGCTTCAAGCGCAACTGCAGCCTCACTGCCAAAGGACAGCAACAATTTCTCTTGGCGTTTCAACTCGGGCACGCGCCAGGCCTCCAGCGCGCCGACCAGCAAGCCCAGACAGCGCGAGCCGACACAAATCGGCAAACAAACCAGGCTCGGCGCACCAAAGGCCCGAAGCAACTGACTTTCAGACATGCTCAGCAAGCCGCGACCCTGTTCAATGAACTGCAGACGCTTTTGTATCACTGACTCGGCGATGCCCCCGCCGCCTGCCAGCGGGATGGAAAAATCCGCCAAACGTTGGCGCTGTTCGCCTACCGACACGCCCACCAGAGCCTGACCGCTGCCGTTCATCAGGAAAACCACGGTGTCGTCCAGATCAAACAACACCCGAGCGTTTTGGCGAACACTGTCGAGCAACTGGGTGTCGCCCTTTTGTCGAGAAAATAATTGCCCGAGCTCTGTAGTCAGCGCCCGGTTGCGGATTTCTTCGGTCAGGCGCTGCTGCACGGGGTTCACCACCGGCACGGGCATGGCTTGGGCAGCAGCCACTGGGAGTTCCTCAAGACCCGACAAATCAATGCCCAAAAAGTCAGCAGACTTGAGCACCTGAGCTTCTGCGCCTTGCAAAATAACCAACAGGTCCGAATCAGACATCTGACAAATGGCACCGGTGTTGGCAGGTAGTGGCGTATCGGTCGGATGGTCACTCATCAGATGCGCCAGATGAACAATGCGAATCAGAGGGTGCGCGGTGTTCACGCGCACCACTTCCTCGTGGTGATAAAGAATGCTGTCCGCCAAAAATGAATCCATGTTCCAGCGGTCAATCAACCAGGCACCCGCTTCGGCATGGGAAATATGCAGGGTGCGATTCTCTAGGGCGCACAGCTTGTCATCATCGGGTGTCAAAAAGTTAGCGCAATACACGTCCGGTGCGGCGGCTAACAAGGCCAGTCGGCCGACATCGTGCAGCAGGCCTGCCAGGTAAGCCTCTTCCACCTGCGGGTACTTCATGCCTTTGGCAATGTCACGTGCCAGCACGGCAGCGGTGAGCGAGTGCTTCCAGAAATGGCGCAGGTCGATGCTGCCCGCGTGAGAAAAACCGTTGAAGGTCTGAAACACGGATTCGCTGATCACGATCGTTTTGATCATGTCAGAACCCAGCGTTGTCAGCGCCTGAACCAGTCCCACCTTACGTCCACCCCGTTGATAAGCCGCGCTGTTGGCGATGCGCAAAACGCGATTGGTCATGCCGGCATCATTGGCAATCAACTTGGCCAGTTCGTCCATACCTGCCTCATCTGCTTGGCATAACTCAAGCAGTTTGAGCAGAATCTGCGGCATGGCAGGCAGGCGCGCCACCAGCAAACGGTTCCGTATATCGTCAGGATGAGGTGAATTCAAAATAGCGGTATAAATTCGGGCTGCTCATAATAAGCGAGTGCAACAACGCCTCGTGGCATTGGTTCCAACGACCTCAATATACCAGCAAAGCCCTGAAAAGCGGCAATTTTCATGCGCTTTTACAACTCTTGAAAGGTCAAAGCGTCTGTGCGCTAGGGCTCTTGCAGAGTGGCGGCAGAACTTCGCCGTTGTTGGCGTGCCGCGCGCAGTGTTGCGTTAATGCGTCATTTTGGTGCAAGGCAGCAGGATGTCGTAGCTGGTGCCCATGGCGCTTGCCTTGAATTTCAGGTGACCCCGCATCTTGTCCACCAATTGGTTCATCAGACCCAGGCTCAGGCTGGGTTTGTCGTCGCTGCGGCGTCTGGCGGGCTCATACAGCTGCGCCTGAATGGCTTGGGTCGAACCTGCACCGGAATCAGAAACACTGAGCGATGTGAACATGGCGCCATCCCGTTGCACCAGCATGCCACCGTTGATGACGATTTCGCCCCCGTCAGCCATGTTGTCACAGGCGTTTTTGACCAAAATCAGCACGATTTGTTGAATCATTTCACGCGATCCATGTACCAAAGTCGCTCTTTCAGCCAGCTGACACCGCAGTTCGATGTTGCCGGGGACAAACTGGCTGTCGCCCATCAATTGCACCATGTCTCTGACAGCCACACACAGGTCGACAGAACCTAACGGGGCAGCCTGTGAGGCGCCAGAAAACTCATCGACCAGGCTGCGCACCCGCGTCACTTCTTCTCCGGCCTTTGCCAGAACCTCGTTGACCGGTTCCTGGCGACCTAATTTGTGGTCGATGTCATCCAGGCAGGTTTGGATGACGCCCATGGGTGGGCCAACCTCCATCGCCATTTGCTTGAGCTCGATCTGCTGTTCCTGTTTGGAGATCAGCACTTGAGCGGCCCGTACCTTTTCGGCCTGACGGCGCCGTGACAGGGCCACCCCAGCGTAGAAACCAAAGGCCTGCAACATCACAGTCTGGTCTTTGACGTGCTGGTGCATGTCGGCAGGCACGGCGGCAAACAGCACACCCAGACAGCGTCCGGCGGTACTCAGTGGCACCAGCACCAGCTCCTGGGTGTTCATGATGTCAAACAAGGCCAGGGCTGACGAGTGGTCGCGCCGCGCAAACACCACACGGCGCTGGGTCACGCACTCGGTCATGGCAGGGTGGCTTGACACTTCCAGCAAGAGTTGCGCTGCTGCGCGATGGCGTTCGTTCAGAGACGCTGGTGCCAGCTTTTGCTGGTCTTCTCGGGTCAGCATGATGAGGCTGTCTTCGAGCTGCAGCAAGGCACAGGCGTGCTGGCGCAGCATGTTCAGGGCTTCGCGGGTGCTGTTCAGGCCAATGAGTGTCATGGCCATTTCATTGAGCACACTGCGGTCAAACACGTCTTGCGCGAGTTGCTTCTGCGCTGCATCCATTGCTGGCAGCTCGGGCAATTTCGGCGCTGCCACGGCTGCGGGCTGATGGTCAGCCGACGAAATATCAATGCCCAGGTCACGGGCGATTTGAGCCACCTGCACGGCTGCCTGCTGTGTGATGGTGATCAAATCGGCTGGCGCCAAGTCTTGCTCGCAGACAAATTGCTCGGCGGCATCAGCATCGCCCAAGGGCAGTGCGGCCAGGCGGTGTGCCAGATGCAGCGTGCGGGTCAAGGGCTGGGCTTCGGGCAGGCGGGTCGCATCCACATGGTGATACAACACGCTGTCAATGATGTCACTGCTCAGGCGCCAGCGGCCCAGCAACCAAGCCCCGGCTTCGGTGTGGGCAATTTCAAGGCGTTGTTGCTCCAAATCACACAAGGCGCTGTCGTCTGTGACGCCAAACAGGGTGTGGCAATGTTCCGGTGCAGCCGCCAGCAGGGCCAAGCGACCCACGTCGTGCAGCAAGCCAGCCAGGTAAGCCGATTCGGCGGGCCCGTTGTCGAGTCGGTCCGCCAGGTCGCGGGCGATCAGCGCCACGGTCAGGCTGTGCTTCCAGAAGGCGCTCATGTCTGAGCCGCTGGCCTGTTTGAAGCCGCTGAAAGCCTGCAGCACTGACTCACTCATGACCAAGACCTTGATCAGTGACGTACCCAATCGGTTGGTGGCTTGCAACAGAGTCAGTTCGTGCGTGCCACTGGTGTGGTATGCCGCGCTGTTGGCAATGGACAGCACCTTGGCCGTGATGGCGGGGTCGCTGGCAATCAGATGCGACAACTCAGTCATGCCCACATCGTCAGACTGGCACAGGTGCAGCAGCTTGAGCAAAGTCTGTGGTGGGCTGGGCAGGCGAGCAACCAGCAGGCGGTTTCGGATGTCTTGGACGAGAGGTGTATTCACGATGCGTCCATTTTTGTCCTTGCATTTTGCCTTGTCGAGGCGCGCTATCGTAATAAACGTAAGTAAATGTTACTGGGGTGCTGGTGCCCGGTCGCCTGACCCAATCACCGAACCTTGAAGTTGTTAGCCATTTTCGGGGCTGTCGATGTGTGGACGCTGCATTTGGCGTCTGGGCCTGTGGCACACTCGCGGCCTTCTCAAGCGCTTGAGTCGCAGGGTGTCACAGGAATATCAGAGGAATATGCAAAAAATCATCGCGCAGATTGCGCAAGAAATCCGGGTGCAAGAGCGCCAGGTGGCAGCGGCTGTGGAACTGCTGGACAGCGGTGCAACGGTTCCCTTCATTGCCCGCTATCGCAAAGAGGCCACCGCCGGGCTGGACGACATCCAGTTGCGTGAACTGGAGGCGCGCCTGGCTTACCTGCGCGATCTGCGTGACCGCCGTACATCCATCATCCAAAATATAGAAGAGCAGGGCAAGATGACCCCGGCCTTGCTGGCGGCCTTGGTGGCCGCGCCCACCAAACAGGAATTGGAAGATCTGTACCTGCCTTATAAGCAAAAACGCCGCACCAAAGGGCAAATTGCCCGCGAGGCTGGCTTGGAGCCCCTGGCTGACAGGCTGTTTGCAGACCCGTCGCTGGATCCGGCCGCTGAAGCCCAGGCTTTTGTGAAATCCGAAAAAAACGAAGCGGGCGACGACTTCACCACGCTACCGGCGGTGCTGGACGGTGTGCGCGACATCTTGAGCGAACGCTGGGCCGAAGATGCTGGGCTGGTGCAAGACCTGCGTGAATGGCTGTGGGCCGAGGGTCTGTTCAAGAGCCGCCTGATGGAGGGCAAGGACGAGAACAACGCCGACGTGGCCAAGTTTCGAGACTATTTTGACTATGACGAACCGATCGGTCGGGTGCCGTCGCACCGCGCTCTGGCGGTGTTTCGTGGGCGCAGCCTGGAGATCCTGGAAGCCAAGCTGGTGTTGCCCGAGCCGCCTGAAGCTGCGTTGACGGAATCTGCATCAAAGGAACCTCTAGCCCAGGTAGCGCAAGTGCAAGGAGCTATCAAAGGAAGAGCAAAGCCCGTGGTGTCACTGGCGGAAGGTCGCATCGCTTTGAAGCTGGGCTGGAGCCACCGAGGCCGCTCGGCAGATGATCTGATCCGCAAATGTGTCGCCTGGACCTGGCGCGTCAAGCTCAGCCTGTCCACCGAGCGTGACCTGTTCACGCGTCTGCGTGAGGCCTCTGAAAAAGTAGCCATCAAGGTATTTGCCGACAACCTGCGTGACTTGTTACTGGCAGCACCGGCGGGCCCGCGTGTGGTGCTGGGGCTGGACCCGGGCATTCGCACCGGCGTGAAGGTGGCGGTGGTGGATGCCACGGGCAAGCTGGTGGACACCAGCACGGTCTACCCGCACGAGCCGCGCAAGGACTGGGAAGGTTCCTTGCACATCCTGGCCAAGCTGTGTGACAAGCATGGCGTGAATCTGATCGCGATTGGTAACGGCACCGCCAGCCGCGAAACCGACAAACTCGCCGCCGACCTCATCAAAATGATGGCNNNNATCAGGACAAGCGCGACCAGCTATAGAAAAAGTAGTGGTCAGCGAAGCCGGTGCATCGGTTTATTCAGCCAGCGAGTTTGCCAGCCAGGAAATGCCCGACGTGGATGTGAGCCTGCGTGGCGCCGCCAGTATTGCCCGGCGCTTGCAAGACCCGCTGGCAGAGTTGGTCAAGATTGATCCGAAAAGTATCGGCGTGGGTCAGTACCAGCACGATGTGAACCAGAGCGAGCTGGCCAAAACGCTGGACGCGGTGGTAGAAGACTGCGTCAACTCGGTGGGTGTGGACCTGAACATGGCCAGTGTGCCGCTGCTGAGCCGGGTTTCGGGCCTGAGCGGCAGCGTCGCCAAGTCGGTGGTGCGTTGGCGTGAAACCCATGGTGCATTTGCCAGCCGGCAAGACTTGCTCAAGGTCACTGGCCTGGGGCCCAAGGCTTTTGAGCAATGCGCCGGCTTTTTGCGCATTCGGGGCGGGGCCAATCCGCTGGATATGACCGGTGTGCACCCGGAAACCTACCCGGTCATCGAGCAGATTATGGCGCAAACTGGCAAACCGGTGGTTGAGTTGATGGGCCGCTCTGACATGCTCAAAACCTTGCGCCCCGAGCTGTTTGCCAACGCGCAATTCGGCGTGATCACCGTCAAAGATATTTTGGGCGAGCTGGAGAAACCTGGCCGGGACCCGCGACCGGACTTCAAGGTGGCGCGTTTCAACGATGGGGTGGAAGACATCCGCGACCTCAAAGAAGGCATGGTCCTAGAAGGTACCGTCAGCAATGTCGCCGCCTTCGGTGCGTTTGTGGATCTGGGTGTGCACCAAGACGGTTTGGTGCATGTGAGTCAGCTGGCGCACAAATTTGTCAACGATGCGCGGGAGGTGGTCAAAACCGGCGACATCGTCAAGGTGCAGGTGGTTGAGGTGGACGTGGCGCGCAAACGCATCGCCTTGACCATGAAGCTCGGTGCAGCGCCAGCGCGCCAGGGGGCGGGCGACAACCGCTTTCAGGGAGCCACGGCCCAGCAGCGCAACCGATTGAGCGGCAGCGGCGCCAACGACTTTTCGGGGCGCACGCCAGGCGCGAGCCCGCATGCGCCACAATCGACAGCCATGTCATCTGCATTTGCCAAACTCAAAGGTCTCGGGAACTAGCTGTCATGGATCCATCAGCACTGTTGTCTGCCCGCTTTGTCCTGCCCAGCAGGCCCAAGGCTGTGGCGCTGCTGTTGATGGAACTGGCCCGGCCGGAGCCAGACTTGCGGCGCATTGACCAGTTGGTCAGCACCGACCCAGCCTTGGCCATGCGTTTGTTGCAGGCGGCCAATGCCAGTTATTTCAAGCTCACCGGCAGGGTGCACGGTGTCAGTGAGGCGCTGGCGGTGTTGCGGTTGGGGCAAGTTCAGGCCATGGTGGCCTCGGCTGCGTCGTTGGCGTCATTTCAGGGAAGTGCCGGTCTGGACATTGCCCAGTTTTGGGCCTACAGCCTGGACTGTGCCAAGGTGACGCGTTCGCTCGCCGGGTTGTTGCACCTGAACACTCAGGCGGCGTTTTCATGCGGCTTGATTCATGCGGTGGGTGAGTTGGCCATGCGTGCCTCCATGGCGCAGGTCGTGGCACTCGACAGCGACGCCAAGCCGCTGGACTTTAAACGCTGGCGTGCCGAGCGGCGTGCCTTTGGTTTTTGCTATACCGAGGTAAGTGCCTGGCTGACCCGCCAGTGGCACTTGCCGCCTTTGATTCACGATGCACTGCTGTATGCCCATGCGCCCTTTGACAACGAAGCCTTGGAGCCCTTGGCGGGCGTGGTTCACCTGGCGGTCTGGCGGGCGCGGGCCCGTCACGCGGGTTTGTCAGAGAACGCCATGACCGTCACCTTCCCGTCCTTGGTGGCAGAGGTGTTGGGCTTGGATATTGATCTGGTGCTGCAGCAAGATCCCATCGATTGGTCCCTGCAGGAGCCCGGGCGTTCGCTGATTTAAATCCGCACCACGGACGTGGCTGGCGGGTTAGGTCGAAGCGTTGTCGGTGCCCAACTGGAACACAGCCACAGTCTGCACCAATTGGTCCGATTGGACCTTGAGACTGCTGGCCGCTGCGGCCATCTCTTCCACCAGTGCGGCGTTTTGTTGGGTCACCTGGTCCATCAGGCCAACAGCTTCACCGATTTCTGTGACACCCTGGCTTTGCTCAGTGCTGGCCACGCTGATCTCGCCCATGATGTCGGTCACCCGTTTGATGGACGTCACCACCTCATCCATGGTGCTGCCCGCCTGGTCCACCAGGGCAGTTCCGTGCTCAACCCGCTCGACACTGGTATTGATCAGCATCTTGATTTCTTTGGCGGCTTCGGCACTGCGCCCGGCCAAGCTGCGCACCTCGCTGGCCACCACAGCAAAACCGCGGCCTTGCTCGCCCGCACGGGCGGCTTCGACTGCGGCATTCAAGGCCAGAATATTGGTCTGGAACGCAATGCCGTCAATCACACTGATGATGTCCGATATTTTGCGCGAGGCCTCGTTGATGCCACGCATGGTGTCCACCACCTGGGATACCACGGCGCCGCCCTCTGCTGCGACCTGGCTGGCTTTCAGGGCCAGTTGATTGGCCTGCTGGGCGTTGTCGGCATTTTGCTTGACCTGCGCACTGAGCTCTTCCATGCTGGCCGCGGTTTGCTCCAATGAACCAGCCTGGCTCTCGGTGCGGCTGGACAAATCATGGTTGCCCTGCGCAATGTCGGTGCTGGCATGGGCGACACCCTCGGCATTGATGCGAACCTGGGACACAAGATCAGTCAATGCCGTCTGCATGGTCTTCATGCTTTGCAGCAAACGACTGGTTTCATCGGTGCCGCTGATATGGAACTTGC
This sequence comes from Rhodoferax sp., assembly GCA_020048255.1. Lineage (GTDB taxonomy): Bacteria > Pseudomonadota > Gammaproteobacteria > Burkholderiales > Burkholderiaceae_C > Rhodoferax. Next base: position 12,154 of record JAIFMR010000146.1, read on the forward strand.
TTGTGAGGTCGCCCGTGGCGACCCGGTCGACCACGGTCACGGCGTAGCGCAAGGGCTGCAAAATGGAAGCGCCAATTTTCCAGCTGGCCAGCGCCACCACGGCGGCGCTGATGGCACACAGCAGCCACGCCATCCAACGCAAGTGGTTGGTTTGTTGCAGGACATCATCACTTTGCCGGTTGAGCAGGCCCAGCTGAAAATCCACCATTTTTTGCACGCTGGACTGCAGGGCCAGGCTGGACTTGTCAAAGTCTCCCATCAGGGGGTTGCCCTGGGGCGGTCCCCCCTCGACATAGGCTTTGGCCATGCTCACGCCGTTGTTGTAGTAAACATCAAAGTTCTTGCGCGACTGTTCAATGAGTTCGAGTTGAACCTTATGCTCATGGCGCTGTGCGTAGGCCTGAAGTTTGTCCAGGCCCTGCAAAAACAGCACCCGGTTTTTTTGTGCCTCATCAAAACCATCGCCCAAGCCATCCTGGCCCCGTGTGGCCGACACGTCAGATAAAAATTGCTGAACTTGCACCACATTGCGTTGAATGTCCTTGGTCAGCAAGGCCAAAGACACATCGACATTCACGGTTTCTTGCATGTGGGTCTGAACCCGACCCAAACCAAACCACACCAAGTCAGGCGCCAGGCAATGCCGATTGCGTTCAAAAAGTGGCTGGGTGGAGTCGGTGCTGATGCCATGTTGATGTTTGCTCCAATCAAGTCTGTTGTGTGGCGGGTTGAGGTGCGAAGGTTGCCGGGCTTAGAAGGTTTCCCAATCTGCGTCAGATGTTCCGGTGGCTGCTGTCGGCGCGGGTTTGGGTGATGCCAGCGGCGCTGGCACGCGGGCTGCGCTGGGTGTAGCGCGTGGCGGGTTGCGCGCCGCTGCGCCTTGGGGGGTGCCCGAGGCGCGGCGATCTGACCCCTTGAAGGTCGAGGGCTTGGGCGGGTGCGAGCGCACCGCGGCGTTCGGCAAAACCGCTCCATGGTGTATGCCGTTGGCCCCCAGCTTGAAGACAGACACGGTCTGCACCAGCTCCTGTGCCTGCGACTTGAGACTGCTGGCGGCTGCCGCCATCTCTTCAACCAACGCGGCGTTCTGCTGTGTGACTTGGTCCATTTGTGTCACGGCTTCACCCACCTGCGTGACCCCCAGGCTTTGTTCGTTGCTGGCTGAACTGATTTCACCCATGATGTCGGTGACACGTTTGATCGAGGTCACCACTTCGCTCATGGTGCTGCCGGCCTGGTCCACCAGAGTGGTGCCCTGCTCAACGCGTTGCACGCTGGTATTGATGAGGGTCTTGATCTCCTTGGCAGCGTCTGCGCTGCGCCCGGCCAAGCTACGCACCTCGCTGGCCACCACGGCAAAACCGCGGCCCTGTTCACCTGCGCGGGCGGCTTCCACCGCGGCGTTCAAGGCCAGAATATTGGTCTGGAAGGCAATGCCGTCAATCACGCTGATGATGTCCGATATCTTGCGTG
>JAIFMR010000212.1 GCA_020048255.1 Rhodoferax sp.
TCGGCAGATTCGACTCGGCCGCATGGTCGGCGTAATTCAAGCCGATGGCAATGAATTTGCCCACCCCATTGACCGGGCTACCCAGGCGCGGCTTGCCTTTGACCAGAGGCAGTTTGGCCACATTGAGTCGGCGCAACTTGGCCATGGCAGCATCGCCGAGCTGCTCTGGCCCCAAGTCCTTCAACACGCTGCTCAGATCGCGCAGCGCACCGTCGGCATCGATGAGTCCCGGTTTTTCCTGGCCAAATTTGCCATAACGAACGAGTTTCATGACATGCCTTTCTTTGAGTCAAAACCTCATTCTGTCACTGCACCAGGGGTGCCGCCACAAGACAGTGGCGGGGATTTACCAAGCTGGGGATCCATTGCCGGATCGATAATGCACACGCGAAAGATGCATTGACGCTTTAACCCCACCTGACCTGCCCCAAAGAAGCCCGAAGATAGAGGTAGCCAGAAGTGGTTTTGTCGCGTCAAGCATTCACTGATCGACCAACACAATCATAGGAAAACACATGAGAGTACTTATCACCGGTGGCGCAGGGTTTATCGGTGTCCGGCTGGCGCGCGAACTGCTAAAAACCGGGCGACTCAACGGCCAGGACATCACCGAGTTGCATCTGGCTGACCTCTATGCCCCCCCCGTTGATCTAAGCTCAGACGCGCGCGTGCGGGTGCACACCGGTCAACTGCTTGGGCAAACTGACTTGTTGGCCAGTGGCTTCGACGGCGTTTTCCATTTGGCCTCGGCTGTGTCGGGTGAATGCGAACTCGACTTTGATTTGGGATTGCGCTCCAATCTGGACAGCACGCGTGCCGTTCTCGAAGGCCTGCGTCACAGTGGCAAGGTGGCGCGCCTGGTGTTTGCCAGCTCGGTGGCGGTGTTTGGGCCTGATGCCGCCAACCCATTGCCAGACCTGGTCACCGACAACACCCTGGCATCGCCGCAAACTTCCTATGGCACGCACAAGCTGATGTCTGAGTACCTGATTGCCGACTACACGCGCAAAGGTTTTATCGATGGTCGATCGGCCCGCCTGATGACTGTCGCTGTGCGCCCAGGCAAACCCAATGGGGCGGCGTCGTCTTTTTTTAGCGGCATCATCCGCGAGCCGCTGGCCGGTGTCGATGCCATTTGCCCGGTCTCGCCAGATGTGACGCATCCGGTGTCATCACCGGCCAACACGGTCAAAGGCCTGTTGACCGTGTTTGAAGCCAGCCGCGAAGCCATGGGCGGGCGTCTGGCGCTGAATCTGCCCGGATTGAATGTCCGGGTCAGCGACATGCTCCTGGCGCTGGAAGAGGTTGCCGGGCCCATCGTGCGTCAACGCGTGCGCTTTGAGCGTGACGAACGCGTGGCTGCCATTGTGGCCAACTGGCCCAGGGCCACCAGCGCCGACCGCGCCCTGGCACTGGGCTTGAAGCCTGACGCCTCATTCAAAGCCATCATTGAGCAATACATTCAAGATTGTCAGCAACCAACTTACCCGGCCGATGCGCTCAAAGGCATGAACACCACAGGGTGAAATCAGGCCTGGGGTAGCGGGGACTGTGGCGCGCCCGATGCCAAGACTGCGGGGGCCACCAGTGGCACGGTGACGCTGAACACCGTGCCTTGCCCCAGTGAACTGTTCACGCTGATCTTGCCACCCAGCGTCCCCATGACGATGTTGCGAACAATGCTCAAGCCCAGACCCGAGCCGCCTTTGCCCAGGCGGGTGGTGAAAAAGGGCTCGAAAATTCTAGAGAGGTTGGCACTGGATATGCCCACACCGTCGTCCACCACTTCAATCTTGACCTGGTCTTTGCCTTCGGCTGTCACCATCACACGAATCTCGCCTGACGCGCGCTCATCGTACCCATGCAAAACACTGTTTTGGATCAGGTTGGTGATCACCTGCCCCAAAGGACCCGGGTAGCTGTCAAGCTCCAGAGTGGGCGCTATCTCACCCAGCACCACTTTGCAACCTGACCCTTTCAAACCAGGGCCCAAGGTCATGATGATTTCCGAAAGACAGTCACGCAGCCCAAAGGTGCGCCGCTGTGAACTCGCCTGATCAACCGCTACTTGCTTGAAGCTGGCCACCAGCGTGGCGGCTTTACCCAGGCTGCGCACCAGAATATCGGTGGCAAAGGAGGTATCGGCCACAAAGGCTTCAAGTTTGGAGCGTTTCAGACCAGCTATCAACTCCTTGTTGAAATCCTGGGTGCGTGCCATCAAGGTGGTGGCCACGGTCAAGCCATTGCCAATGGGCGTGTTGAGCTCGTGAGCAATACCCGCCACCATCGACCCCAGCGCGGCGAGCTTTTCTGATTCAATGAGTTCATCCCGGGTCTGGTTCAACTCATGGAGTGTCTGCGCCAGATCCGAATTGCGAGATGCAAGCTCTGACGTGCGCTCCGAGATACGGGTCTCCAGGGTTTCATTTAAGTCACGAAAGCGCCGGCTCAGCAAGGTGGATTTTGCAGCCAGCAACGTCACGGCTAACGTGAGCATGAACCCCATAACAATCAGCACCCAGTACTCACGCCACACATCCATTGGAGAAATACCAGGATCCAGGTCAAAAGGTGGCAATTTCATGGCCCGCATCACACTTCTGACCGACTCGTAATCAGACGGCACAGAAAAGCCCGCTACGCCGATTTGCTGAGCCACTGCTCCGTTGTGGGGCATCGACAGCAAGGAGCCTGCCACCCGGGCAGCGGTGTCGTCACGCACATGTTGCAGGGCGACCACGGGCCATTCGGGGTAGAGGGCGGTGGACACGGCAAACGGGTAGCCCGGAAAATTCTGCTGATTGACCACCTTGATTTTGCTGCCATCCAGCCGCCCCTCTTGCATCAGGCTTTCAATCAACCCTGACCGCACGAAGGCCACATCCGCTTGACCATCCAGCACGGACTGCAAGGCCGCATCCTGGGACTTGCCCAACTCAAGCACGGCGCCCATCGTCACCTTGGCCAGTTTCAGTGCATGGGCCTGCACCTGGTAGCCCGCGAAGGACTCCTTTGACAACACGGCAACCGATTTGCCCTGGAGGTCGGCCACCTCATTGATCTGACGCTGGTCAGAGCGCGTCACGATGGTGCCACCCAAGACCCGCACCGGCTTGGCGCCGTGGCTGTTGAGCAGCGTGGCCAGCGGCGAAGACAAACCGCTTTCGTGGGTCATGCGGACATACTCGGCGGGCTGGGTGATGACCAAATCCACGCGGGCCTGGCGCACCGCTTCGCGAAGGTGCATCAAATCCAACGCCTTGACAGTGAACTCGTATTCCGGGACCACCCCATTGAGGTAGGCCTCCAGCGGCTTCCATTGCGCCGTGGTGTCGGCCTCGTTGCGAAACGCCAGCACACCGATGGTCAACGGCTCCTTGGCCCATACAGGCGAGCACAACAGCGCCCACAGACATGCAACGGAGCGCCAGCGCAAACTCATCCCAAGTTCTTGGGCAGGTAGCTGTCGGAGAACAGCTGCAATGGGTTGGCGGGTTGGGTCAAAGTACCCGCAGCGACCATGATTTTTGAGAGCTTTTGAACGATGGCGGGCAAATGCTCATTTTTCGGATGAAGATAATTTTGGTTCGCCACCAAATCCGGTAGCTCCAGACCCCTGAAAGACGCAATCAGTTCCTCGGCAGGCACACCGGCGTGGGGAACCATCCGGTAAGCGGTGTCCCAGGGGTTGGTGCGCAATTGTTCCAAGGCCAGAAAATGACCTTTCAAGGTTTTTTGCAGGGCATCAGCGTAATCTTTGGCCAGATCAGACCGGACCACCAGCACATCAAAAATGGCATCGGGCAGTTCACGAGTCGACAGCAGCTTGATCGCGCCTTCGGTCACCAGTCTGCCCACAATCGGCTCGTAGGTGATCAGGGCATCGAGCTGGCCGGCCTTGAAGGCGGCTTCTTGCTCTTCGTAGGCCAGCTTGACGGGATTGATGTCGGAGCGCGCGAGTCCGGACTTGTCCAGAATCATGGACAGCATCAGCTCCCCCAGTGTGCTGGGCTCCAGGCCAACACGCTTGCCGCGCAGCTGGCTGAGCGTTTGAAACTCTTTTTTGGCGACAATCGCGTCCGCCCCTTTGGAGACATCCATGATCAAGATGACCTGTAAGGGCATGCCCTGCGCCCGTAGGGGCATGACCTCGTCCAGGGTCAGCATGGCACCATCGGTTTTGCCCTCTCTGAGCGCATCGATCGAGGCCTTGATGGTCGGGAAATGTTGCAGCGTGATTTGCTCTGGCAACAGTTTTTGAGATTCGGCAAGAAACAGGGGTTCATAACCGGGCCAAGGGTGACCAGAAATACGAAACGGCGCCCGTTGCGAGCAAGCCAGCAAAGGCGCTGACAAAGCCAGCGACAACATCGACAACATTTGCCGCCTGGACCTGATCATTGCATCTCCTCTTATCGTTTAGTCGTCACCCAAGCCTGTTCAGCTTATCGCGCGATACATTTCATCATACTTTGACGTGCGCCGACTCCTGCAAGCCTTCGACCACGGTCGGAAAACGCAGCCGCAGTCGCAGCTCTTTTTTCATTCGGGTGTTGTCCATGCGCCGCGACTCGCTCATGAAACTCAGTTGCATGGCGGGCAATTGCGCCATGGCTGCGCTGCGCGCCAGACGCGGCGGCGGCGGCAAACTCAAGATCTCTGCTGCCAGGTCAAAGTAGTCGCCCATTTTCAGGCAGGTGTCGTCATTGACGTTGTATTTGCGCTGCGGCTGGCCCCGCCACAACGCCGCCACACACGCCGCTGCCAGGTCATTGGCATGAATATGATTGGTGTAAACGTCATCCGCTGCTTGCAACACCGGCGTGCCTTTTTGCAGTCGGTCGCGTGGTGTGCCACCCACCCGGTCCAGTGCATAAATGCCCGGGATGCGCAAAATGGTGCTCGGCACACCGGTAGCCCGGCCAAAGTGCCGCACCCAGGCTTCTGCAACAACACGCCTTTTGGCCCTTGCCGTATCTGGGCTAACAGCTCTTTTTTCAGTAGCAATTTGACCTTGACAATCACCATACACACCGCTGGTTGAGCCATACACCAAGGATTCGGGTAAGGCCCGCTGGCGCAGCAGTCGCAGCAATCGCTGGGTGCGCGGGTCACCGGTACCGCTGCCCGGTGGTGGGGCCAGGTGAATCACACGGGTCGCCAGGCCACTCAGACGTCGAATGGACGCCAGGTCATCCAGGTTACCCACCAACGGCGTAATACCGCTGGCACGCAGGGGTGCCACCCGATCTGCACTGGAAGTCAGCGCCAGCAAGTTGACCCGGCCCCGCATCAACGCCGCCACGCGCATGCCAACATCACCGCAACCCACCAGCAGCAAGCGTTCGCGTCGAAAACGGGCCGGCAGCGCACCAGGGCGTGTGGCATACAACTGGGGATGGGGGCTTTGCAATGCAGGCAAAATTCAGTCCTTTCAGATTTGCTCCAAGTGCCAAGGATAACGACAACATGACCCACCCCACGACAACCGCAATGAATTTCACGGTCACCATCGAGCCCAGTCAACGGTCCTTGACTGTGGCAGCGGGTGAAACCATTTTGGCGGCCGGTATTCGCCAGGGTGTGAATCTGCCCTACGGCTGCAAGGACGGCGCCTGTGGTTCATGCAAATGTTTTAAGCTCAGCGGGTCGGTCACGCAGGGTCCGCATCAAAGCAAGGCGCTCAGCGATGACGAAGAGGCACAAGGTTTTGTCCTGACCTGTTGCGCCACGCCCAGCACCGATGTGGTGCTCGAATCACGTCAAGTGACCTCTGAAGGCGCTTTTCCCATCAAGAAGATGCCCACACGGGTCACCTCCATGCAAAAGATGTCGGACGATGTCATGCGTTTGGTGCTGCAATTGCCGGCCAACGAGGCTTTTCAGTACCACGCCGGGCAGTATGTGGAGTTCTTGCTGCGAGACGGTGTGCGGCGCAGCTATTCCATGGCCAATGCCCCCAGCACCCTGGCCACCGGAGGCGGCATGGAACTGCACATCCGCCACATGCCGGGTGGCAAGTTCACCGACCAGGTTTTTGGCAGCATGAAGGAGCGCGATATTTTGCGGATCGAAGGGCCTTTTGGCAGTTTTTACCTGCGGGAAGACAGTGTCCAACCGATCATTCTTCTGGCGTCTGGCACCGGTTTTGCCCCCATCAAGGCGCTGATCGAACACATGCAGTTCAAGGGCATCCAACGACAGGCCACCTTGTACTGGGGCGGACGCCGGCCGTCTGACCTGTACATGGACGAATGGGTGAAAGCCAAGCTCACCGAGATGCCCCAGCTGCGCTACGTGCCGGTGGTGTCGGACGCCCAAGCCTCAGACAGCTGGACCGGTCGCACCGGTTTTGTTCACCAAGCTGTGCTGCAAGATCACCCTGATTTGTCGGGGCATCAGGTCTACGCTTGTGGCGCACCCATCGTGGTGGAGTCTGCGCAACGCGATTACCGGCAAGCGGGCTTGCCTAATGATGCGTTCTTTGCGGATTCATTTACCTCCGAGGCCGACAAGGTGCCCCTCGCCACCCATTGAGTTCATGCAGTACACGGCCGATACCAGTCCGGTGCATCAATCGACGTGGGCGCCACTTTCAAACCATTGTTTGATGATCAGGCGCTCGGCTTCCGAAATGCCGGTCGCATTGGTCATGGGCATGATTTTGCTCACCACGGCTTGCTGGTAAACGCCCTGTGCGTGCAACTTGACATTGGGCGCAGAGTCCAGCCGCACGTTTTTCATCTGCACTTGAGCCCCGTGACACAGGTAACAGCGCTGCTCCAGCACGGTTTGCAGGGTTTTGTAGGTAATTTGGCCTGTAGCCCCCGTCCCATCTGCGCTAGTAGCTACTGAAAAAGAAGCATTTTGGGCCTGGGCCGGCTCCGGCTTGGGTGCCAGCCAGACCACCATCATTGCAATCACAGCCACCCCCACCAGCGCATAGGGCAGCGGGTTGGGGTTGCGACCCAACTTGAAGCCGTGACGCATGACAAAAAACTGGCGAATGGCGGCACCGGCAAACATCATGGCGATCAGCACCAGCCAGTTCTGCGGGTGTGTGTAGGTAAAACTGTAGTGGCCGCTGAGCATGGCAAACAGCACCGGCAGAGTGAAATAGGTGTTGTGCACACTGCGCTGCTTGCCGCGAATGCCGTGGATGGGGTCCACCGGCTCACCCGCCTTGATGCTGGCCACTACCTTGCGCTGCCCCGGAATGATCCAGTGCGCCACGTTGGCACTCATGGATGTGGCCATCATGGCGCCCACCAGCAAGAAGGCTGCGCGACCGGCAAACCAATGGCAGGCCAACCAGCTGGCCACACACACCAGCACAAAAACCAAGACCCCCACCATGGCATCACCGTTTTTTCGTTGGCCAAAGACCCGGCAAATCAGGTCGTAAAGCACCCAGAACACCACCAAAAACAAGAGCGCTGCCGTGATCGCCTGCCAGGGCAGCCAATCCATTTTGGACTTGTCAATCAGGTAAGTGGTGGCACTCCACAGATAGGACACGGTGAAGAGGGAGAAGCCGGTCAGCCAGGTGCTGTAACTCTCCCAGTAAAACCAATGCAAGTGGGCCGGCAGCTGCGGTGGTTTCACTGCAAATTTGACGGGGTGATAAAAGCCACCACCATGCACCGCCCAGAGTTCACCGCTAACCCCCTGCTTTTTCAGGTCCTCATCCACCGGCGGGGTCAGGCTGCTGTCCAGAAAAACAAAATAGAACGACGAGCCAATCCAGGCAATGGCAGTGATGACGTGCACCCAGCGCAGCAGCAGGTTGGCCCAATCCAGGTAATAACTTTCCATCCAGATGTCCTTTGTTCAATCTCTTGGGGAACCCATGCGCACTTTAGCCTGCTTCATCCGCTGCAAGAGTTGTGCCGCCACAGCCACTGCAATCACCGCGGGTTCTTTGCCGCTGATGCCGGCCAGGCCAATCGGGCAGGTGACTTGTGCCAATTCGGGCTCGGTCAAGCCCTGTTTTTGAAGGCGGCTACGAAAGCTGGCCCATTTGGTTTGGCTGCCAATCAGTCCGATAAAAGCCAGGTCACCCCTGGCACGCTGGCGCTGCAGGCAGGCGGCCACCACGTCAAGATCTTCGGCATGGCTGAAACTCATGACCAGTACATAAGCACCTGGCGACAGACCGGGCACCGCAGCGTGTACGGGTTGCGAGAGTTCACACACCACTTGCGTGGGCAGTGCCTGGGGGAAGATTTCGTCACGGCTGTCGATCCACTGCAAATGCAGCGGCAAAGTTGCCAACACATTGACCAGCGCGCACCCGACGTGGCCACCGCCAAACAACACCACCTGGGGCCAATCGGACGCCATCTCGGCCAAGCGCGGGGTCAGTTGCGGCACATCCTTGGCTTGCAGCGGCTCAAAACTCAGTGTCATTTCACCACCGCAGCACTGGCCCAACGCCGGCCCCAGCGCATAACGGCGCGCACTGCAGGCAACGCCGATGCCCTGTTGCAACAAGCGCCGCGCCTCTTGCGCAGCCTGCCACTCCAGATGCCCACCCCCGACCGTTCCGATCTGCCGGTCGGCAAACACCGCCATCCAGGCACCCGCCTCACGCGGCACCGAGCCCCGATGCGACTGCACCGTGACCAACACGGCGTTTTGCTCCGCCAATGCGCTGAGGAATTCTGTCGTCGCTGTCACAAACCTTTACTCAATTCAGTGAAATTTCGGCCAAAAGACGGCATTTTTGCGGCACATTACAGGCTGAGCGCTGCCTGTTGGGCAACAGTCAAAACGAAATACTCCTTTTTTTGAGGTCAGATAAACACCATGCACCCTGCTCAAAATCACCGCACGCGTTTCATTACTTGGGCTTTGACCCTGACGGCCGCCGTCAGCGGTTTCTTGGCTGGATGCACCTCCACGCCCCTGCCACCACCACGCGCGCCAGCTCCTGTGCCGGTACCGCAGGCACCCGTTCCGATGGTGGTGATTCCCGCACCGATAGAGACGCTCGGGCTGGTGTCGCAGGCGCGCACGCCGCGTGACTACCGGCACGATGCGGCCAGCCACCTCTATGGCAAAAATTCCGACCGCATCTATCGCGGAAAGATGCCCCCGCTGCTGTATGCCGTTGGCGTGCTGCAGGTGGAAGTGGACGCCAAAGGCCGGGTCACCAGCACCAGCTGGATGCGCGCACCCAAACACGCGCCTGAAGTCATGGCCGATATTGAACACCGACACCTGGTTGTGGCACAAAAGCGGAACTTTCCAGCTCGACACCTTGACAGAAGGTCAAATGTAAAACCTTGCGGGGCTGCCCCACCTCAGGAGCCCCGATAAGTTGAATAGCTCCACGGGCTCACCAGCAGCGGCACATGGTAGTGCTGCCTGGGGTCTGCCACACCAAAGTCCAGACTGACCTGATTCAGAAAATTAGGCTCCGGTAGGACTACGCCACGCGCCCTGAAATACGCCGCCACCTCAAACACCAAGCGATAAGTTCCGCGCTGCAAGCTGCTGGCATCCAGCAGCAAACCGTCCGGGTTGCGCCCATCCTGGTTCAGCACCAGTTGCTTGATACAGCGTGGCTCAGACCCGTCTGTGGCAAACAGCGCCACAGCCATACCCGCAGCTGGCGTGCCATGCATGGTGTCCAACACGTGTGTACTCAATCCCATCGTCGTGTCCTCCAAATTGCAGCAAGTGTATTCACGATGAAGTTGCAACTATCGTGCCCGCACCACTGGCTGTTCAGAAATAATGGTTTTACAGCAGGAGTAAAGTAGGGTCCATTACGTTCAAACAGGAGACACCATGGCCGACAAACTTTCACCAGCCGAACAAGACTTGCGCGACGCAGCCAGCGAGTACCACCGCCTGCCCACACGCGGCAAAATTTCGGTTAACGCCACAAAGCCGCTGCACAACCAGCGTGACTTGTCATTGGCCTATTCACCTGGCGTTGCCTACCCCTGCTTGGAGATTCAGGCCAACCCGGCCATGGCACACGAATACACCAGCCGCGGCAACCTGGTGGCAGTGATCACCAACGGCACAGCGGTCTTGGGTCTGGGGGACATCGGCCCACTGGCGGGCAAACCGGTGATGGAAGGCAAGGGTTGCCTGTTCAAGAAGTTTGCCGGCATTGATGTGTTTGACATTGAGCTGGCCGAGCGCGACCCCGACAAGCTCATCGAGATCATTGCCGCCATGGAGCCCACCCTGGGCGGCATCAACCTGGAAGACATCAAGGCACCGGAGTGTTTTTACATTGAGCAAAAGCTCAGCGAGCGCATGGGTATTCCGGTGTTTCATGATGACCAACACGGCACGGCCATCATCAGCAGTGCAGCCTTGCTCAACGGTTTGGAACTGGTGGGTAAAAACATTGCCGATGTCAAAGTGTCAGTTTCTGGCGCTGGCGCTGCAGCCATTGCCTGCCTGAACGTGATGGTCGGCCTAGGCGTGCAAGTCAAAAACGTGTTCATGTGCGACTCCAAGGGCGTGGTCTACCAGGGTCGCCCAGGGGGCTATGACGAATCCAAAGCTCGTTTTGCCCAAGACACTTCCATGCGCACCTTGGCTGATGCAGTCGACGGTTCCGATGTCTTTTTGGGCTGCTCCGCCGCCGGCGTGCTCACCGCAGACATGGTCAAAACCATGGCCCCCAAGCCCATCATTTTGGCGCTTGCCAACCCCGAACCCGAAATTCGCCCTGAGCTGGCCAAAGCCGCTCGACCGGACTGCATCATTGCCACGGGCCGCTCGGACTACCCGAACCAGGTCAACAACGTGCTGTGTTTCCCGTATATCTTCCGAGGGGCACTGGATTGCGGCGCAACCAAGATCACCGACGAGATGAAGCTGGCCTGCGTGCGCCAGATTGCCGACCTGGCCAAGGCCGACATCAGCGAAGAAGTGGCCAGCGCCTACGCCGGACAAGACTTGGCTTTTGGCCCCGAATTCATCATTCCCAAGCCGTTTGATTCACGCCTGATTTTGCGCATTGCCCCGGCGGTGGCGGCTGCGGCAGAGCATTCCGGTGTGGCCACGCGCCCCATCAAGGACATGGATGCCTACCGCCGTGAGTTGTCGCGCTTTGTGTATTCCACCGGGCTGCTGATGGAGCCGGTGTTCAATGCCGCCCGCAACGCACCCGCCAGCGCCAAGCGTGTCGCCTACGCGGAAGGTGAAGACGAGCGCGTGCTGCGCGCCGCCCAGGTGGTGATTGAAGGCGGCTTGGCTCGACCCATTCTGATCGGCCGCCCGGCGGTGATTGAAGCGCGCATTGCCAAGGCTGGATTGCGCCTGCAACTCGGCCGCGATGTGGACTGCGTCAACCCCGAAGAAGACCCCCGCTTTCGCCAGTATTGGGAAACCTACCACCAGCTGCAAGGGCGCAACGGTGTCAGCCCGGAGGCCGCCAAGGCGGCTGTGCGCCGAAGCACCACCACCATTGCAGCGTTGATGGTCAAGCTGGGTGATGCCGATGCCATGCTGTGTGGTTTGCATGGCCGCTTTGATGTTCACCTGGACCATGTGCGTGATGTGCTTGGCCGCAAGCCGGGTGTGGAGACCTTTGCCACCCTGAACGCGCTGATGCTGGAACACCACTCGATCTTTGTGGCAGACACCTACGTCAATGACGACCCCACAGCGCAACAACTGGCCAGCATTGCCCAAATGGCCGCAGCAGAGGTACGGCGCTTTGGTGTTCCTGCCAAGGTGGCGTTCTTGTCACACTCCAATTTTGGTTCGTCGCAGCGGCCCTCGGCCCGCAAAATGCGCCTGGCCACCGAGTTGTTCAAGGCGGCCTGCCCGGAGATTGAATGTGATGGCGAGATGCAAGGCGATGCGGCCTTGTCAGAAGAAATTCGCCAGCACACGCTGGTCGGCAGCACCCTGACCGATAAGGCCAACATTCTGATTTGCCCGAACCTGGACTCTGCCAACATCCTGTTCAACGTGCTCAAAATGACGGGCGGCAATGGCGTGACAGTCGGTCCGATCTTGCTGGGTGCAGCGGGCACTGCGCATGTGCTTAACCCATCTTCCACAGTACGTCGTGTGGTCAACATGACCGCATTGGCGGTGGCTGACGTGAGCGCGCTTCGCTGACACGTTCCTCACGGCCTGAGCCTGCGGGCTGTCAGGCCCTGAAGTAAGGTGGCAGAAAAGAAGTTAAAGGCCCAATTGACTCATCTCTGACGACAGTTTCACCCACGGAACATCAAAGCCAGGGGTGCGTCTTTGCAATGGCAAGGGGTGGGTACGCAATGCCCAGTGCGTGCCCGCCGTCACACTGTCAATGACGGGCACGTTGACGTAGGGCTGAACCATGGCGGCCATGCCAGCCAATCCAGCCCCCCCCAAAATCACGGTTTGCACGCCCATTTGCCGCACGGCGTCCACGCAAGCCTGTGTCAATAACTGGCGTGCGGCCACGGGATCTGCCGCAAGCTGTGCGCCCGTCGGCGCCACCGTGTGAATACCCGCCAAGGCGGGAGCGTGTCCCAAGGACTGGGCCAGCCTTTGCAAAATGGGCGCCCAGCGCTCACCCCCGGTGACGATGGCGAAACGACCATGCCGTGCCGCCTCAATGAAAGCCGCTTCGGCCAAACCCGTGACAGGCACCGGGCTGCTTTCACGCAGTGCCATCAGTCCAGGGTCGCCAAAGCAGCCAATCAACACTGAATCAGGTGGACTTGCAGCTTGTGACAATGCCAGCGCCCAGGCATCCAGCGTGGCGTGGCCGGCTACCGCGTAACTGGCCTCATCTGAAATGTAGGGTGCCCCAAACCGCGCCGTCACCGACGTGACGGTGATGTGGGAGCCAGTGGCCGCCTGAACATGATCTTGCAGCAGTTTTGTGACACTGATCGATGTGTTGGGGTTGATGACCAAGAGCTGGCGCATGGTTGTTCAGGCTACAGCGCCAAAGAGTTCATTCAGATCAGGCGCCACTTCCTCTGACAGATTGAACTGCAACTGGGACTCCAACCTGCTCAAGTGATCGCGCATGAGCTGGGCTGCCTCACGCGGGTCACGCAGGCGGATCGCATCCAGCAAAGCGCGATGCTCACGACATCCGCAGGACGTGGCATCCTCTCTCTCGAATCCATGGGCCGTGCTGTAGGTCATCAGAATCAGCGAGGTGCGCGAGGTCATCTCGCGCAGAATTCGCGCCAGCGTCTGGTGGTTAGCCACCTCGGCAATCAGTGAATGAAATTCTCCCGATAGACGAATGGCACGGCGCATGTCACCGGCTTGGCGCGCCGCTTCCTCATCATCAATGCACGCTTTGAGCCGTTGCATGTCTGCGTCTCTGGCTTGGGTGATGAACAACTCGACCAGTGAAGGCTCAATCAGCCGGCGTACCTGAAACACTTCACGCGCCTCTTGTTCAGTCGGTTGAGCAATGGTGGCACCGCGGTTGGGCGTGAGCGTGACCACCTGCTCGTTGGCCAGACGCACCAGCACCGGGCGAATACGTGTGCGGGACACACCGAACGCCGAGGCCAGCTTGTCTTCAACCAGTTTGGTGCCTGGCGGCAGCTTGTGGTCCAGAATGGCCGAAATCACCCGCTCGTACATGTCCGCATCCGTCAGCGGCGGTGCCACTGTTGTCTCACTCATGCTTGTCCTTGTTGTTGTCTTTTGCCCAGCCAGCGGGCCAGGCCGATGGCCAATGCCATCACGCCCAATGATATGACCGTAGTGACCGTACCCAAGGCATAAATCGACGGTGTGGTCACGGTGGTGGTCAAGCCCTGCAGTTCAAGTGGCAAGGTGTTGACATCACCAATCGCCTGCGAGGTGCGGGCAATTTCGTCCCAGCTCAGGGTAAAGCCAAACATGCCAATCCCCACCACCGAGGGGGCAATCAACGGCAACACCACGTGCCTGAAGCCCTGCCAGGGCGTGGCCCCCAGATCACGCGCAGCTTCTTCATAGGCCGGGTTAAAGCGGTTGAACACCGCAAACATGATCAACAAGCCAAACGGCAGGGTCCAGGTCAGGTGCGCTCCAAGAGCTGAGGTAAAGAGACCCAGCGAGGAGCCATATTCTTCCAGCGTGCTGGTCATGCCCAGAGCTTCTAGCGCCCATTTGATCCCGTTGTCAATCAAACGAAACTCCAGTCCGATTCCCAGCGACACAATGATCGACGGCATGATCAGACTGGCCACCACCACAAAAAACAAGGCATTTCCACCGGCCAACTTCTTGCGAAACGCCAGCCCCGCCAGCACCGAAAACAACACGGTGAACAGCATCACTGCCAGCCCCAGACCCATCGAGCGCTTGAGCGCCGCGCCAATGTCCACCACGCCCAGTCCCTCAGCCAGCTTGCCAAACCAGTGCAGCGACAGTCCCCGCAGCGGGAACGTCAGCCCACCCTCTGGCCCTTGAAAGCTCAGCACCACAATGACCAGCATCGGGCCATACAAAAACAGCACAAAGGCGGTAAAAAATAGCGCCAGCAACCAGAAGCCAGCGGTGCGCTTGTCGTTGTTCATGGTCAAAGCTCCTTGCGGATATCGACGAGCCGGGTCAGCGCCCAGATGATCATCAGCACGATGCTCAGCAAGATCACTGCGTTGGCCGCTGCCAGTGGAAACTGCAAATAAGACGTTTGCACCTGGATGATCTTGCCCACCGAGGCGATTTGTTGGCCACCCATCACACCGATCGTGACAAAGTCGCCCATGACGATGGTGATGACAAAAATCGAACCAATGATGATGCCGGTGCGTGAGAGCGGCATGATCACGTTCCACAACGTTTGCCAGGCGCTGGCGCCGCTGTCGTTGGCAGCTTCGATCAGGCTGCGGTCGATGCGCATCATGGAGTTAAAAATCGGCACGATCATGAACATGGTGTACAGGTGCACAAAGGCCAGCACCACCGAAAAGTCCGAGAACAACAGCCACTCAATCGGTGTGTCAATCAGGCCGGCACCGATCAGGCTCTGGTTCACCAACCCGTTGCGCCCGAGCAGCGGCACCCAGGAGATCATGCGAATCACATTGCTGGTCCAAAACGGAATGGTGCACAAGACAAACAGCAAGGTCTGCATGCCACTGGATCGCACATAAAACGCCAGAAAGTAAGACACGGTGAAACCGATCACCAGCGTGATCAGCCAAACCAAAAAACTGAACTTGAAGGTGGACAAATAGGTCTTGAAAGTGACACACATCTCGTCCGTATTGCTGCAGCCTTCAAAAATGGCCAGGTAATGTTTGAAGGTGAAATCGGGCAGCAGTTCGTATTCATTGAAGTCCCAGAAACTGACCATCAGGATCAGTCCCAGGGGAATCAGAAAAAACAGCACAAAGACCAGCGTGAGCGGGGTTGCCTGCCACCAGGCCGCCAGGCTGCGGCCTGGGGCGCGAATCGCGGCGGGAAGTGACAGGCTGGCGCTGGTGTTCATGATTAGGTTTTATGGGTTAGACCATTGACTCAAGAGACGTTGCAAAAGATGACATCGCTGAAGCTTGCGGCGCACCCAAGCCAGAAACACCGCGGAACCGGCTCTGCCGGGCCGCTGGTGTTGCCCCCTTGAGGGGGGAACAGGCTACACGCAGTGAGCCTGGACGGGGGTGCTTCTTATGCAGCTACAAACTCGTTCCATTTCTGGACCATGTAGTTGTTCTCGTCCATCACGGCGTTCCAGCAAGCGATGCCACCCATGCGGGCTTCGTAGCTGCCACCATCGCGCACGGCACCCGCTTTGGCCAACACATCACCATTGGGGCTCTTGATGTCTTGTGTAGCGGCCTTGCCTTCCATCCAGTAAGCCCACTCGTAGGCTTCCATCTTGGACTTGGCGGTGTCCAGCACGGCGCTGTAATAACCCTGGCGGTTCAGGTAGGCACCAGCCCAGCCGTCGAGGAACCAGTTGATGAACTCATAAGCCCCGTCGAGCTTGCGGCCAGACAAGGTGGCAGGCAGGCCAAACCCGGCAGCCCAGGCGCGGTAGCCTTCTTTCAGAGGCTGGAAGTTGCAGGCAATTCCCTTGGTGCGCACCGCGGTCACGGCGGGGCTCCACATCGACTGGATCACCACTTCACCCGACGCCATCAGGTTGACGGACTCGTTGAAGTCTTTCCACAGGCTGCGGAACTGGCCGGCTTTTTTGGCTTCAATCAGGGTCTTGATGGTCAGGTCAATTTCCTTCTTGGTCATGTTGCCCTTGTCGGGGTACTTGTAGGCCGCTTTGCCCTTGAACTCCGGGTTCAGCAACTCGGCCCAGGAGTCGATCGGGCGCTTGATCAAATCGGGGCGAATGCCCAGCGTATCGGCGTTGTAAACGGTAGGGATGAGCGACATGAACTGGGTTGGACTCTTGGCAAACACCTTGCTCTTTTCACTCTCCAAATAAATGACCTTCTTGGGCGCTGTACCCTGATCACCCACCAACTTGTTGCCTACTT
>JAIFMR010000228.1 GCA_020048255.1 Rhodoferax sp.
TTCACTGCCGCCAAAGCTGTCTGAGTCACCGCCTGACGATACATCGCTGCCCGCGCCGAAGCTGCTGCCACAGTAGACATCTGATCCACTTTGCCGGTCAATGTCGCGGCAATCCGGCACGTATGCAAACCCGCCAGCAATGTCGAACTTCTTGTCCAGCGCAAACAACAGTGGCAAGCGGCTGGGTTGGCGCGGATCAATGCTTTCCTCTTTGCAGGCCCAGTACCAGGTGCGCCGCAGCCCGTCGTTGCGCCGGGGATCCCGCCCCAGCACCTCGGCTGGCGTGTGGTGCAAGAGCTTGCCAAATGCCGCGTCACACCACAACTGGTAAGCCCAGGTGTGCAGAATGAACTCATGCCAGGCAAAGTCAACCACCTGTGACGGCATGGCCACAAACTTGCGGTTGCTGCGCAGATAAGCCACAAAAAACTGGCGCAAGCCGCGCATCACCAGGTCAACATCCCCAACACTGAGTTGCGGGTACTTGGCCCTAAGCTTGGTGACCAAAAATGGCGGAAAACGCGATTCGCGGATGAACTGTCTCCGCCGGCTGGTCTCCCAAGCGCGCAGCGCAGCAAAGGCCAGCACGCTGGTGACCAGCACGACCAACGCTTGCAGCCCGATGCTTGAGAGCTTGAGAGCCACCAGCGGCGGCAACGCCAGCACAACCCACTTCAAAACCGCCAACAACTGGATTCGCCGAGCCCCTGTCAAATTGATCGTTCCAAACCGATGACTCATGCTTATCCTTGTGAGGCGTTGATGTATCGTAAATCATCATCATATGGGCTTGATCTCGCCGAAGAAAGTCGGCCATGACCTTTGATAGGATTCACCATGCCGACTCTGATACATCCCTTTGACAATCCAACCGCCACCCAGGATTCCCGGTCGCATCCAGGAACGGGTCAACAGACATGACGACCTACTGGATTTTGGCCATCTGCCTGCTGTTGACCCCGGCTTCGATATGGTTTGCCCTGTGGTGGCTACGCCGAGAGCTCACACCCCAACGTTTGGCACACCCAGCGCAAGCCGAGCAAGGCACTTTTGCGCCCACACTGCAGCAGGTGCGGATTCCAACGCAAAATCAACGCACCCTGTTTGCACAGTGGCTGCCGTTCGTTGAGCCTGAACACGCAGTGGGGATCGCCGTCCTGATGCACGGCTGGGGCGGCAATGGCAGCCAAATGATGCCAGCGGCCCGAGCGCTGCACGCGCTGGGCTGGAGCGTGTTGCTGCCAGATGCCCGTAGCCATGGGCGCAGCGACCAAGACACTTACAGCTCCTTGCCGCGATTCGCAGAAGACCTCGATGCCGCGCTGAATTGGTTGATTGAACACAAGGCAGCGTCGCACCACCGGCTCATCGTTTTGGGACACTCCCTTGGGGCCGCCGCAGCCATCTTGTCTGCGTCGCGCCGACAAGATATAGCCGCCGTAGTCAGTGTGTCAGCGTTTGCTCACCCTGAGCAAGTCATGCGGCGATGGTTGGCAAACTACCGCATTCCATTCTGGCCGCTGGGTTGGTCGGTGAACCGCTACATTGAGCATGTCATCGGGCACCGGTTTGAGGACATCGCCCCGGTCTGCCGTATTGGTTTGTTGGCCTGCCCGGTGCTTTTGGTGCATGGCAACCGGGACACTCTGGTACCCATCGAATGTGCCGAGCGGCTGCGAGACGGTTGCGCCCAGGCCACTCTTTTGCAAGTGGCTGGGTGCCATGAGAGCTTTGATAACCCAGAAGTCCTTTATCAGCAGGTTGGCCAGTGGTTAGGTCCGAATGGGCGAGCTGTCAGCGTCGAATGAAGGTTCAGCCGAGGCTGCTTGCCCCTGTTGACCCGGACCATTCATTTACTCCCGACAGAGCCTGAATCGGCAGTTGCCTTGTCAAAGGATTCATTCGAGAATAATGGAATACCCGCCGTTCGTTTATAAAAAAATAGAAAGAAGACCCACATCATGCAAACACTTGTAGAAGCTGCAAGCCATATTGCCCAAGAGATTGAGCGCACCCGCCAGCATTTGACCAATTTGGAGCAGGCACTTGAAGGCCTGAGACCCCTCATCACGATTGACGCGGCAACGGCAGCCTTGCCGTTTACAGCCACACCACCGGTTCAAACGGTTGAGGATGCGTCGATCGTGAACGCGGATGTGTCCGTTAGAAAAGTTGCAAAATCCAAGAGAACTGCCAAAGTTCAATCTGTCAAATTGAAATCAGCAAGGACTGCCAAAGCCGTTCCTCCGGCTGGATCCACCAAAAAAACCAAAGAAAAAGCCCGAGCAGCGGTGAGTGAAAAGGCCCCAATTCCATCGACTGGAGCAGAACTCTGGCTGAGCTGCCTGGGCCGAAAAAAAATCAGTACAGCGGAGTTGATCGAGGAAGCGCTCATCAAACTGAAGCTGGATGACACCTCACGGGTTGTCATTGCCAACCGCGCCAGGGCCTGGCTCAATGCTTCCACCAAGACCGGCTTGGTCATCGCTGCGGGCACGCGCGATGGTATCCATCTTTACAAACGCGCTGTGTCAAAGGCGAGCACTGGGTCTGGCGCTTGAGCGCGGACTCCACACCCCAACCGCACACCCATGGTCTATCGCCAGGAACCGTTATCCGGCATTACAAGGGCGGTCTCTATACAGTCGTTGGTACTTGCTTGATTGAGGCCACGCTGAAACAGGGTGTCCTTTACAAGCCCCATCAAGGCGACAGTCAGGACGTTGTATGGATGCGCCCATTGACCGAATTCAATGACATGATCACGACTGAGAACGGCCCAGTTCAGCGGTTTACCGTGATGCCGCAACTTATCGGTGGGCAGTTAGGGGGTTAAGGCGATTTGGTGCGCGCCCTTGGATTACCACACAGCCCCACCAAGAAGAAAGGTGTGAAACCTCTCGAAAGATGCCTTGGAACCAGCATGGGTGCTAGTGCTAGTGCTATTGTTTTTGATATCCAATTTGTTCCCCGATTAGTTCCCTGGTCTTTCCTTTGATACCCAAAGGAAAGGATTGTCTTCAGACCCGCCGGCGACAAAAAGCCCTAACCAGTTGCGTTTGCTTGCGGGCAATCCAGTTTCAAGATTTTGGAGGCCGATCAATTGGCGTTCGTGCACTTCGCTTCTGCGCTCATTGCCGCCAATGATCTTGAACGCATAAGAGCCGGTCTGCGCCACTTGTCGCCTATTTAGAGCCAAGTACCTGGGTTGCTGCAGAAAACTTCAGTGAGACGACAAGGACAATCACTCAGAGATACCGCAAGCTCACTTCGCCGGTTCAAAAAAACGAATCTGATTTCGTCCGGCCTCCTTGGCCTGATACATTGCAATGTCAGCCCATTTGATCACCTCCACCTGGGAGCTGTTTTGGCCTAGAAACAGCGCCACGCCAATGCTGGCGGTGCATTGATGTTTCACGCTGGTTGGTTGTTTACCCTCCTGTTTCAGAGTCAAACAATAAGGTGCAGCCAAGGAGGTGCGAATCTTCTCGGCGATTTCTTGTGCGCGCCTCGTTGATTCATTCAAATCGGTATTTAAGCCGCTAAGAAGCACAACAAATTCATCACCACCGAAACGCGCGACCGTGTCGGTTTCACGAACGCAGGTCAGCAAACGATTCGCCGCCTCAAGCAACAATTGGTCACCCGTTTCATGTCCGTGCACATCGTTGAGCGGTTTGAAGTTATCAAGATCAAGAAACATCAGCGCGCCGCAGTGCCCGCTGCGCTTGCTGGCAACCATGGCTTGGGTGAGACGGTCGCCCAGAAGTCGACGGTTCGGCAGCCCGGTTAGCGCGTCATGGAAGGCCATTTTTCGCACTTGGTCAAGCGCCTGGCGAAGTTGCAAATGGGTGTTGACGCGGGCACGCACCACGGCGGCATTGACGGGTTTGGTGATGAAGTCCACGGCGCCAAGTTCCAGCCCAAGCGCTTCGTCGTGGGGATCGTTCTGAGCTGTCACAAAGATGATCGGAATCTCTTTCATGCGCTCGTCGGCCTTCAAGCGCTGGCAAACTTCATGCCCATCCATATCTGGCATCATTACATCGAGCAGAATCAAGTCGGGCAGTTTTTCCGCACAAGCTTCGAGTGCCTGTGCTCCCGTGGTGGCCACACGCACTTGATGCGTGCTACTGAATATCTGGTAAAGCGTTTGGATATTGATGGGCTGATCATCCACCACCAGCAAACTCGGCACATGGTGCGAAGCTAAATTAGGACCCATTTTTCAACGCTCCTTTATTCGCCATACTGCCTACATGGAGTGAAATCGCGGTGAGCAAGGCATCGCAAGCAGCGATTGCGCTGACAAAATCGAGCCGCGCAAGCGCTTGCTCCAAAACCGACAACTTTTCTAGCTGGTCAGAATCGAGCGTATCGCCAAATTCTTGGCGAATCTTTTCGCCAACAACAGTAGCCCGCATGTCCCTGAGCTTCAAGAAGGCCGCGAGTTCCTGCAGGGTCGTGGCCAAAGCGTCAACATCCAATACTTCAGCTGCCGAATTGTCTAACTGCGGCAACAACGATGACGACGACACCGGGGACTTCGACGATTGAGGCAAGGCCGCAAGCACCTGGGCGAGTTGATTGGTCAAGTCTGCAGACTTGTCCGCCAAGGTGGCTGCATGTTCGGAACTGGCATCGGCAAGCGCATTTTTCAAAGTCGTCTCAATTTGCTGCGCCTGTGCGGATAAGGCTACAGCCCCAACAGTTGCCGCCAATCCCCTGAGCGTATGCGCCAATCGTATCGCCTGCGCATGATCGGCCACCGTGATGTAGCGCTGAAGCTCAGCCACCAACAAGGCGGCGTCGGTGCGAAACCCGAACACCACTTTGTCGTAAAACTCGCGGTTGCCGCCCATTCGCTTGATCGCGGCATTGACGTCAATCAATGATTCGTCCGTCGCAGTGGCAGACGATACCAAAACCGGTGCTGGCTGCGACAAGGATTCGAAAGTCTGCGTTGGCGTGAAGGTATCGGCGCGGGGATGGCCGACGTGCCGCAATACGGTGTTGATCAGCGCGTTCAGATCGATTGGTTTGGCCACATGGTCGACCATTCCAACCGCACGACAGGCTTCCTTGTCAGCCTCCATTGCATTGGCGGTCATTGCAATGATAGGCACCCCAATCATGCGGGGCACGGCACGCACGCGACGGGTGGCTTCTAGCCCGTCGATGTCCGGCATCTGCACATCCATCAGGATGGCATCGAATGGAGGATCGGCGGCCAAAGCCTGCTCGACGCCTTCCAACCCGCCACCGGCAATCGTGATTTGTGCGCCACAGCGCTCCAGCAGCTCGCGCGCGATTTGCTGATTGAGCAGGTTGTCTTCCACCACCAACAGGCGCAAACCGGCGAGCTGCGCGCTGGCTTGTATGACGCTGTGGCGAATGTGCTCGCCCTTGCGCTCAACAATGGCTTCGGCAACCGCCTCATACAGCATCGATGCAGTAATCGGCTTGACCAGATAGCCGTCAATCAGGTCGGTTTCCAGCCTTGATTTTTTGCTGATGAGCTCCCGGCTGGCCGCAGTGACCATGATGACCACGGGCGCCTGTCCGCAGTGTTCGAGCTGGCGGATCTTGCGGGTAGTCTCCCAGCCGTCCATACCTGGCATGCGCCAATCCATCAGCACAATGTCGTAGTGCGGAGCATCGACTTGTTGGAGAAGCGCCATTGCCGCTTCACCGCTCACGCAGCATTCAACCTGCCAGCCCATCGCAATTGCCATTTCATTCAGAATTTCGCGAGACAGCGCGTTGTCGTCAACGATCAATACGCGCAAGCCCGCCCCACCCGGAACAAGCAATGCTTGTAAATCACTGGCTCCAGCTGAATTGGCCTGTGGACTGGAGATTCCGGCTGCGAAAGCTGGGCCGACACCCAAGCGTAAGTTGAAAAAGAACCGACTGCCTTTCCCGAATTCACTCTCAACAGCCAGCGTGCCACCCATCAGCGCCACCAATCGCTGACTGATTGCCAACCCCAGTCCGGTGCCACCAAACCGGCGACTGGTAGTCGACTCAGCCTGGCTGAAACCTTCAAAAATATAGCCCAGTTTGTCGGCCGGAATGCCAATGCCCGTGTCACGTATCGAAAATTCAAGCTCAACCTGATCGTCCTCACGCTTTAGCAACCGAATACCCAGTAACACTTCGCCCTGCTCGGTAAACTTCAGCGCATTGCCGGCCAGATTGATCAATACCTGACGCAAACGCAGCGCATCGCCAATCACAACCGGTGGCACGTCAGCCCCAATCAGAAACAGGACCTCGACATTTTTGCTGCCCAGATTCGCCGAGAGGATCACCGACAACTCGCGCAGCAGTTCGCCAATCACCAAAGCTTGGTTATCCAATTCGAGTTTGCCTGCTTCGACCTTGGAGAAATCGAGGATGTCGTTGATGATGCCCAGCAGAGCCTGCGTTGCGCCTTCGGCCTTGCGTGTGTAATCGATCTGGCGCGATGTCAGTTCGGTGTGTTGCAGCAGTTGTAGCATGCCAAGAATGCCGTTCATGGGTGTGCGGATTTCGTGACTCATGGTGGCCAGGAAACTCGACTTGGCACGATTGGCTGCCTCAGCGGCTTCCTTGGCTGCATGGAGCGCATTTTCAGCCGCTTTGCGTGGCGAGACGTCGCGCACGATGCCGGTAAACATGCGTTGGCCATCGACCGCCATCTCGCTCACTGCCAGATCCATGGGGAAGGTCGAGCCATCCTTGCGCTTGCCCACGACCTCGCGCCCGATGCCGATGATTTTTTTGACGCCGGTGTCGAGGTAGTTGTGCAAATACCCATCGTGCTCCTGTGCGTAGGGCGCAGGCATAAGCATCGTGATGTTGTGCCCCTGCACTTCCTCCTGCGCGTAGCCAAATAGCCGCACTGCTGCGGGGTTCAGTGTCTGGACGCGGCCACGGGAATCGATCACGATGATGCCGTCGGCGATGGTATCGAGCAATATACGAATGCGGTTTTCGCTGGCCTGAACTTCGGCTTCGGCATTCTTTCGTTGAGTAATGTCATAGTTAATTCCCGCCATGGTCACCGGCTGACCAGCGGCGTTTCTAGTGACGATGCCGTTGGCCTTGATCCATCGCTGAGTTCCATCGGGGCGACTGACGCGAAACTCGATGTCATAGGGCTGCACACCCGCAATGGCAAGCTCAATTGCACGATTGGCCATGGCCTGATCCTCGACGCTGACCGCCGAAAGCCAGGCATCGTAGGCATTCCCGAAGGTGTCAGACGTAATGCCGTACAACTCGTACATCCGCTCATCCCACACCAGAACCCCGCTAACCAAGTCCCAATCCCAAATGCCCATACTCGCCGACCTCATCGCCAGTTCCAGGCGCGTGTGGGCGTTGTTCGCGGTGCGATTGGCATCTTCCGCCGCCTGTTTCGCCGCCAATAAAGTCGTCTCGGTGTTCTTGCGGTCAGTGATGTCAATAATCTGAGAAACGAAGTGAATTGGAAGCCCTTCACTTGTTCGAACCAGCGATACGCTCAGCGATACCCAGATGATGCTTCCCCTCCTGTGGAAATACCTCTTTTCCATCTGGTAACTCTCAATTTTCCGCTCCAGCAATTGATTCAGGTAACTCAGGTCAGTGTTCAGATCTTCTGGGTGGGTGATCGTCTGGAAGTCTGTAGCCAATAGTTCGGCATTGCTGTAGCCCAACATGACACACAAGCATTCATTGACCTTGATAAATTCCCCTTGCAATGACACCAGCGCCATGCCGTGTGCAGCCGTCTCAAATGCGCCGCGAAATTGCGACTCACTGATCACGAGGGCCGCTTCGGCAAGGCGGCGCGCTGTAATGTCTTGAAACGCGCCCACCAGGCGCGCGGGTTTGCCCTGTTCAAATTCGGCCATGCCCAAAGAACGTACCCAAATTTCGGTACCATCTTTCTGAATAAACGGTAGCTCAAGGTCCCAGCGCTGGCCGGTTGCGATAGCCTGTGCAACGGCGGCTTCAATCACCGGTCTGGCCTGCGGCGCGTAAAACTCAATCGCTTCGCTCAGCTGGGGCGAGTACCCGGGCTGAACCCCATGGATACGGCAGGTTTCATCGGACCAGAAAATCGCGTTTGCGACCAGATCCACTTCCCAGCCACCGACCCCAGCCATGGACCCTGTACGTTCCAGCAGCGTTTTAATTCGCTGCAGTTCAAGCTGCAAGTTATCTTTCCGCAGTGCTGCTTGAGGCGCTGGAGGCCCTTCAATAATTTTGGCGGCAGTGGCCGCCAGAGCCACCAATTTGTGGGCCTGGCTAGCGTCAAGCGATTGTGCTGTGCGGTCTGCAACACACAAGGTACCCGCGCGCTGTTGGTGTCCCAACAGAATCGGCGCGCTGGCGAAAAAACGGATTCCGATTGGTCCAGAAACCCAAGGGCTGGCGATAAATCGAAGGTCATGCGCAGCGTTGTCCACCACGACCAGTTCATCACTATCCGTCGCAAGGGCCAGAAGCGCTCCGTCGCTCAGCAGGCCAGCTACTGCGACAGGGTCGGCAGTGGCGACAAAACACGGTTGCGTACCATCAGAAAAGGCGATCCACGCCACAGCCACCCCCAACGCGACCGTGACACACTCCAAAAAGAGCTGTGCTTCGGGCAGGGTAGCAGCATCCGACACCACGGGCGGAGGTGCCGAAGTGGACGGCGGCTTAGGGGGTGAAGCTAGCAAGAGGTCGTCCATGGGTTGCTATTCCATTCTCAAATGTGGCTTAAGGCCGGCAAGGCCTTGATTGCGTGAATCTTACCAATGTCGGGTGCAGTGTTTCTTGAAATCGTCTCCACATTGCTGACGGTCAGGCTATTGGAGTGAATGTCGGGTATTGAGCGAGCATTTCGGGCTGACTTATGTCAGCAACTCGCTGTGTTGCAGGCCTAAGTTTTCCTCAACACCCGACCGTCAATTTTCACCTCGGTTCAACTAAAACCAGGTTCAATCACATAACTTGCGCGGTTCCAGACCAACAGCAACACTTCAGGGTGACTACTAGCTTTTGTGGCAGTGGGGGCAATTTGAGAAGCCGGGCCACCAAGAAGAAAGGACTTAGCTCATTTCTGCGCTAAGTCCTTGATTCATATGGTCGGTGTGAAAGGATTCGAACCTTCGACCCCTTGCACCCCATGCAAGTGCGCTACCAGGCTGCGCCAC
>JAIFMR010000047.1 GCA_020048255.1 Rhodoferax sp.
CTCTGGCTCTGGCTCTGGCTCTGGCTCTGGCTCTGGCTCTGGCTCTGGCTCTGGCTCTGGCTCTGGCACAACATCATCCAGCCCATCTGGCACTTCTTCTGCCAGGTTCTCAGCGAAGTCCAGCAACACTTCGGGCGCCAGCGGCTCTTCATCCGGAGTCTGTTCTGACACAGGTTCTGCACCCAGCAACTCTGGGATCAAGAGTTGATCACTCAGGTCTGAGTCGAGCACCGCCTTGAGTGCTAACAACAATTCCGGTGACGCTGGCTTCAAGAACCCTGCGGCGAACTGATGCAACAAGCGGCGAATCTCTTCAGCCACGTCCACAAACAACTGCGCGTGCTCAGGCAAGCCAGATGACCCGAGCTGGGTGTGTTCCATGGCGTGCTCGAGTGCGCGCGCTAACTCCGACAAGGCCATGAAACCCACGGTGGCAGAACTGCCGGCAAGGGAATGCGCCAACACCACGGCAGAGTCGGGCACGGTCTGCTCCAACTCCAGTGACCATTCAGACAATTCGGTCAACAAACACCGTGACCACTCGTCAGCCTCGTTAAGGTAAACGTTGTACAGCGCAAGACCGATCCTCAAAGAGCCAATGACCTTGACTTGATCCTCGTCCACCGCTTCTGTGAGGTCTTCCAGTGCCTCTTCCAATGGCTCTGCTGGTACCTCCTCCAGTGGTTCTACCGGCGGTTCTGCTGACGGCAACTCCGCACTCAGCTGTGCGGGTGGCTCCTCTGGCAGATCCAGATTGAGTTCAAGATCGGGCGCCAGATCGGCCAGAAAATCCAGCTCGAAGGGCGGCGCCACGTCTGCAATCGCGACAACCGGCTCAGGCTGTAGCTCAGTCAATGGCACAGGTTCCGGCTCAATCAATGGCTCTAATTCCGGTTCCGGCTCAAGTTCCGGCTCAGGCACCTCCGGAAAAGTCAGGTCAATGAGCGGCTCAGGCTCTTCAACCAAAGATCCTGCCAGCGGGTCTGGCTCATTGACATCGTCTGGCTGACCGAGCAAGTCTGACGGCTCTTCATTGATCTCGTCCGGGGTCAGCAATAAGCTCAGTGGATCTGGGTCTTCTGCGCTCTGACTCCACGGCAAGCCATCTCCCGTGTCTATTGATGCTGCAGCACTCTCCGGCAGAACCTCAGCCGGTGCTACGGCGGGTGTTTCTTGCGGTTTGGGCAACGCCACCGGCGTCGGCGCAAACTCGCCAAAATGGCTCATCAGCGTTTCACTGAAATCAACAATCTGTGTTTCGCTGAAATCATTGAGCTGGGTAGCCGAGAAATCGACTGGCTCGGGTTCATATGCCGGGCTCAAGACATCCTCAACAGGCTCGGCGCGAACCTCTGGCTGCTCTTCCTCGTTCTGTCCGTCTTCCTTACCTTCCCGTTTTTCCTCATTCTCCTGGCCTTGTTCGTCCGGCGCCACAAGTGTGGCGTCGGTACTTGCGTTGTCTGGAACAACAGCATCCTCCAGACCCAAATCCAGGCTGACACCCTCCAGCCGCAAACTGTCCGCCGCGCGCCTGAATGGCAACGACCGCCAAGGTGCATCCTGCCCAGTGGCCACATCCTCGATCCAACGGCCAAAGCCTTGCAGCGCTTGCTGGGACACTTGGAGCAGGTCGGGGCTGGCCGGCAGCTGTTGCGGCAACCAAGCGTTGAGCAATTGTTCCAAGGACCATGCGGCTTCGCCAAATTCGTTCAGCCCCACCATTCTGGAGCTACCCTTGAGCGTGTGGAATGCACGACGCAAGGTGGTCTGCTGGTCCATATCCTCTGGCTGGCTGCGCAAAGCCGAAACCGCATCAAGACCGACCTGAGACACCTCTCTGGCCTCCTCCAGGAAGATGTCACGCAGTTCCGCGTCGTCCTCGTCTAGGTCTATCGGCGCGGCGACAACTGGCGCCCCCACAGGCGCAGCAGCCAACACCGGTGTCGGTACGGGTACTGGCACGGCCCGTGCTACTGGCTCCGGGACGACGACCACGGGGGGTTCCGGCGCCAAGACAAGTGGAGCCATCGGTTGCGGCGGCGCGGGTAGGGGCTCGATGGCTGCCGGCTGTGGCGTAGCTAGGGCTTGCACCGGTGCCTTTTGGCGCCCCATCAATGATCGGAATTCACCCAAGACCTCGTCATAAACAAACAGCTTTTTTGCCAACTCACGCTGGTAGCTCAGCATGTCGATCAAAAAACCGAGCGAGCCCAGGCTGTTGCCCAATTTTTCAAATACACCCGCGGTGTCGCTGGGCGCTTCCCCACCACTCATCAGGACGCGCTCCACGCTATCACGCATACGCAAGACCGCCAAGGCGGCCTGATCGAGCCCCAACACAGAAAATACGCCACGCATCTGCGCCAGGCGCCCGGGCACTTCATGCAATGGCGTTTTGTCTTCGGGGTGACGGCAGAAGCGGTCAAGAGAAGTCTCGACTTCACCGAGCGTACCGCGGAGCTCGTCCACCACACTGCCCATCACCTGACGCTCGCTGACGCGCCGGTACAGCTCCTCCATCCAGACATCCAGGGGCTCGGGCTGGCCACCGGCAATCACATGATCGAGTCGCTCGGCCAACCGTCCACCGCGCTCCACCATCTGGTCACTGTCCGGATCCATGTCCTCGTAAGCGGCCTCCAGATACAACACGGCGGTGGCGACCTCCATGGCCAATGAGACGCCGGGGGCCTGGCCCGAACGAGCAACGGTGTCCACCGCGCGCAGCAGGACACCAGCCAGCTCAACATTGTCCGGATGCAGTTTGACCACAGAATCAGCCACCTGACCAAATTGGTCCACCGCAGCTTTCACCCGACCTGTGTCACCGCCTGACAGGGTTGACCAGGTCTCTGCAGCAGAAGCCACCCGTTTGCGCGCCAGCGCCAGTACCGCCGGATCAAAGCGGCCAAACTGAGGCTTCTCGTAACCTACCTTGACCGGCGCGGTGATTCCATACGCCAGTTGCACCGCACGCAAGGCAGGTGCATCTTGCGTGGGTGCCAGCACAGCCTGGGCGCAAAAGAAAAGCAAATCTCGGGTCAAGCGCTCTGACACCGCGGGCTCGCCCCGGGCCAGCGTACGGTACTGCAACAAGACATGTGACGCAGCACGCTTGGTGTAAACATCCGGCCCGCACAAACCCAGCGCGACAGCCTCAAAAAAGGCCGCCGATACCGCCCAGAAAACGCGTGCATTGAGGTCCGTCTGATGGGATGCAAACCCCAGGCTGATGTCACGCATGGCCAAGGCCGACGGGGCATGCCCGGTCTTGACCACGTTCAGAACAAAACCATCGATGCGTGTGCGCACCGCAGAGTCATAAGACAGGGGCACAGTGGCCGCCGGCAGGGTAACGTCCGCCCAGCGCCAATCGTGCGCCCACAAATCTGCCGGGTGAATACGATCAGCACCGGTCAGTTGCAGCACATCGCGGTATTGCGCAAACAATGCAACCGAAGACAGCTTCTTACCCTTGAGGACAGCCGCAAGGTAGTCGGTCAACGCAAAACTGGCACGCTCAACACACAGCGCAGCCTCATCGCTGCAAAACTCCGGGCGCTGGACAAACTTTTGAACCAATGCTTCCATGGCACGCAGCATTTGGGCTGGTACTTCAAAACCGACCATCTCCAGGGCACCGACCGCCTGATGCAACTGCTGGCGCGCGATGCGCAGATGGCTGGCATCCAGCGCGGCAATGTCCGAGCCCCGGGACAGCTCCGCATCTCGCACAAATCGACGCAGTGCCTGGGTCGCGCCATCGAGGGATTTACGCAGTTCATCCAGCACCCAGGCCAGAGGACCCAAGTCAGGCTCAAGATAGGTGTTATCGCCAGGGGGTACAGCAGAAAGCATGGGTCAATCCGTCAAATATAGGTGGGTGCCAACCGATCAGGCGATGCGAAAACGCGCCACCGATTGCCGTAACTCTTCAGCCACTTTGGACAACTCGCGGACCTGGGCTGCGGTCGAGCGCGTACCTTCGCCGGTTTGCTCTGTCACGGCAAAAATATGCTGGATATTTCCGGCAACTTCATTGGCCATATTCGCCTCACGCACGGTGGAGTCAGAAATTTGCTCGATCAGGTCGGCCAAGCGGCGCGAAACCTGATCGATTTCACTGAGTGCGGTACCGGCGTTGTCCGACAGTTTGGCGCCCTCAACCACCCCTTGTGTCGACCGCTCCATCGCACCCACAGCATCCTGGGTATCGGTTTGAATGGCTTTGACCAGGGCCGCAATTTGTCGGGTGGCATCGGCAGAGCGCTCCGCCAGACGCTGCACCTCTTCGGCCACCACCGAAAAGCCGCGACCTGCATCACCAGCGGACGCTGCCTGAATGGCAGCATTGAGGGCCAGGACGTTGGTTTGTTCGGTGATGTCCGAGATCAACTCGGTGATTTCTCCAATTTCTTGGGATGACTCGCCCAGCCGCTTGATGCGCTTGGAAGTTTCCTGAATCTGGTCACGAATCGAATTCATGCCACCAATGGCGTTTTGCACCGCCTGCAGACCGACCTCGGCGGCTTTCAGGGACTGGCGCGCCACATCGGCAGACTCTTGCGCCTGCGCCGACACCAGGTTGATACGCTTGGCCATGTCCACCACCGAGCGGCCTGTCTCGCGGATTTCATGCAATTGTTCGTTGGACGCCGCCAACAGCTCGGTGGAGGTCAAATCCACCTCGGCCGTGGTCAACGCCACCTTGGATGCCGTACTCTGCACATTGCCCACCAGAGACCGTAATTCTTCTACGGTGTAGTTCACCGAATCGGCAATGGCCCCAGTGATGTCTTCGGTCACCGTGGCTTGCTGGGTCAGGTCGCCCTCCGCCAGGGTCTGCAACTCGTTCATCAAACGCAGAATAGCAGCCTGATTCGCATCATTGACCCGCTTGGCTTCTTGCTCCAGGCGCTGTGCCTCGTGCCGTTGCGCCTCGGAGCTAAGCTGTCGCTGGCGACTGTCTTGCAACTGGACATAAGACAACCCACCTGCACTCAGCAAAGCCAGCAGGGCCGCCAACACGATGGCGGCCAGCGCGCCCATGCTGAGCCCGGTTTGCGAGGACAACGCATCCTGCAGCACCACAAGTTCTTTGCGCAGAATCTCACTGTCAGCCAGGATGGACGCCTGCGCCGCGCGGGCCGACACCAAACCCTGCGAGTTCCCCAAAATGGCAGACGCCTGGGTGCGTGTTTCATCAAACTGCTTGATCAGGGCGGTCAGCTTGTCACGCGTGCCTGCATCAGCCGAACCCACCAGACGCAGTTCAGCACTGCCACTGAGCAAGCCCTGCGCAACGTCTTTGAACGAATTCAAATCCTTGCCAAGCAAGGCCACGGCCTGCGGGCCGACGCCCTCGCTTGTCAAAAACTCGTTGGACGTCTTACCAATACGTTGAGTCAACATCACCAGTTGACCTGCTGCAGAAATTTCTGCGGCGGGTGCGTTTTGCTGCAGTTTCAGGGCCGCCACCGACTCTGCCATGCCCAACAGATCAGCAGATTGCTGATTGATCAGCCGCAAAGCCGCACCCACCTGCGTCAGGACTTTTTGCTGCGTCATCACCACAGCGGCATTTTTTTCTGCACGGTCCACAAGAGGCGAAATCCGATCCAACACCGGCTGGTAACTGGCACCCAAGGCGTCAAGCCGCAACTCGGGGTCGCCCTTGCTCAAGCCACGCACGGATCGGGTCAGGATCTGCGCACTTTCTGCCACATCCGGGAAGGCTTTGACATCGCCCACCAAGGCTTGTGACACCGACTTGGCCAGGCGTTGCGACTGCATCAGGGATTGGCCGGCAATGCTTAATTGCTGCGTACCCTCGTCGCTTTCGTTGAAACCCACCAAGGTGGCCGCCACCAGAAGAATCAAGGAGGCACCGAGCGAAATCGACAAAAAACGCTGGTGTTGACCGACCGTTTTACTCCCCAAAAATGGCAGTGCAATTTGATCTGAATGACCGTCTCCCAAGCCCGGCGCTGAGTGCGCCGCTGGGGCTTGCCCCGTCATGTGGGGCACCACGTCAGAGTCCTCCTGAAACATCGACACATCCGGCATCCCGATACTCAATCGCGAGTCCTGGCTGGCGTCCTCCGTTTTCTTTTTGAAAACACTTTTCAGCTGCTCAATAAAAGCCATAAGGTCACCCCAAGTAGATAGTCAAGCGCCAATACCCGAAAAAGTGGGCATTTGAGACAGTGACTGCAGGTCAATTTCCTGCCACTGCTGGCCATCTGAATCCAAAAAACGATGTCCCAAGTAGGCCGGTGACCCCTCAGGCGGTGGTTCTGCTGCTTTGAGGGCATCTTGCCGTCGAAGCCCCAGCAACTTGTCCACAATCAGAGCGCAATTGACACCCGAGTCCACATTCAGGGTCACCAGACGCGCTTGCGCCCAGGCTTGCTCACTTTGCGATCGTGCAGACACCTTGCCCATGAACGCCGCCAAGTCCACCACACCATACAAACCACCCCGCAAATTCACCACGCCCGAAAACCAGGGCTGGGTATACGGCACACGCGCCATGACTGGCAAAGAGAAGATTTCACCCGAATGTGAGAGCGGCAAAAGACAAGGGGACTCACCCACCAGCACTGCCAACCAGGCCATGGAAACGGCCTGTGTTTGAGCCGACTGCAGCCGCCCGGCAAGACGGTTTTGAAGTTCTAACAGCGCCTGTTTTTTAGCCATTGCGCCGCCGAATCAGCCCAACGCCTTGATCTTTTCCATCAATTCATCTGAATTGACAGGCTTGGTGATGTAGTCCTTGGCGCCCTGACGAAGACCCCAGACGCGGTCAGTTTCGAGATTTTTACTGGTGCACATGATGATCGGAATCTCGGCATAAGCCGGTGTGCGATGAATAGAGCGCGTCAACTGAAAGCCGTTTTGACCCGGCATCACGACATCCATCAGGATCAAGTCAGGCTTGTGCTCTTCGAGACGTTTGAGCGCTTCCTCAGCGCTTTCGGCTGTGCGCACCGACAGCCCCTTGCTTTGCAGCATGTCCGTCAAAAACATCAACTCTGTCTTGGAATCGTCAACGATCAGAACGTTGCGGATACTCACGCTACGTCCCCTTGTGCAGCCACACCAAACTGCGTCACGGCATTCAACAACTGGTCTTTGGTGAAGGGCTTGGTCAGATAGTCCTGTGCCCCCGCCATGCGCCCGCGAGCTTTGTCAAAAACGCCGTCCTTGGAAGACAACATCACGATTGGGACATCTGCAAATTTGGCGTTGCGCTTGATGATGGCGCAGGTCTGATAACCATCGAGCCTGGGCATCATGATGTCGCAAAAAATCAGGTCCGGGTGACAGTCACTCACTTTGGCAAGGGCGTCAAAGCCATCTTCTGCCAGCATGACCTCGTACTTGCCAGCCTTCAGAAAAATTTCTGCGCTGCGGCGAATGGTGTTGCTGTCATCCACCACCAGAATCTTCAAATTGGACCCAGTCATATGTACCCGCTTTACTTATTTAAGTTGGCCAGGAATGGCCATGCAAGCCAAACTAAATCTGCACCATCTCAAAATCCTCCTTGCGGGCCCCGCACTCGGGGCAGGCCCAGTTCAGAGGAACCATGGACCACGGCGTACCCTTGGGTACCCCATGCTCCGGGTCGCCCGTGGCCTCGTCATAAATCCAGCCGCAAATCAAACACATCCAGGTGGTCGGTGGAGTCACGAGTCAAGTACCTTTGCAAAGACATTAGCCACAAAACCGCCTGCAAATCTCTCTGAAGAGCAGACGTCATGCTTCATATTCTGCCTGAAGAAACCCCTCGGATGGCGTTTTCACGATGCCGATTGCAGTGGTGATCCCATGCAACAACACAGCCGTAGCATTTGGCGGGCCCCAGCACGATTCATGGGGCACCAGATTTTTGGGCACAATCACCCGCAGACCAGGCCCGTGCAGCCCATTTCCAGCCCTTTTAACAACACGCTCCAAGCGGATACGCCATGACTCTCCCCATTGACAACAACACCACCCTTTTTGAACGCGCCAAACAAGTGATCCCGGGTGGGGTCAACTCCCCCGTGCGCGCCTTTCGGGCTGTGGGCGGCACGCCCCGCTTCATCACCCGAGCCCAGGGCGCCTACATGTGGGACGCCAACAACCAGCGTTACATTGACTACATTGGCTCCTGGGGCCCGATGATTCTGGGCCATGGCCACCCGGCCGTGGTGGAGGCTGTACAAAAGGCCGTGCTGGAAGGCTTTTCGTATGGCGCACCGACCGAGCGCGAAGTCGAACTGGCCGAAGAAATTTTGAAACTGGTGCCCAGCATGGACATGGTGCGCCTGGTGAGCTCGGGCACAGAGGCTGCCATGAGCACCATTCGCCTGGCGCGCGGTGCCACCGGACGCAGCAAACTCATCAAATTTGAGGGTTGCTACCACGGTCATGCCGACGCGCTGTTGGTCAAAGCCGGTTCCGGCCTGGCCACCTTTGGCAACCCTACTAGCGCCGGCGTGCCGCCTGAAGTGGTGCAACACACCCTGGTGCTGGAATACAACAACATCGAGCAACTTGAACAGGCTTTTGCCGAACAAGGCGGTGAAATTGCCTGCCTGATGATGGAGCCGATCTGCGGCAACATGAATTTTGTGCGTGCCAGCGTGCCCTTTGTGAAGCGTTGCCGCGAGCTGTGCACGCAATATGGCACGCTGCTGGTGTTCGATGAGGTGATGACCGGCTTTCGGGTAGCCCTGGGGGGTGCGCAAAGCGTCTACGCCAAGGAAATCCCTGGTTTCGAGCCCGACATGACGGTGATGGGTAAGGTGATTGGTGGCGGCATGCCGCTGGCGGCCTTTGGTGCCAAACGCGCGGTCATGGAACACCTGGCTCCGCTGGGCACGGTCTACCAGGCCGGCACGCTCAGCGGCAACCCGGTGGCGACCGCTTGCGGTTTGGCCACCCTGAAAGAAATCAGCCAGCCCGGCTTTTATGATGACCTGAGCCGCAAAACCCGCGCTCTGATCAACGGGCTGAGTCAAGCCGCTGCCGCTGAAGGTGTGCCGTTTTGCGGTGACTCCGAGGGCGGCATGATGGGTTTTTATTTGCTAGACACCCTGCCGACCACCTACAGCCAGGTGATGAAAACCGACAGCGCCAAATTCAACCAGCTGTTTCACGGCCTGCTGGACCG
>JAIFMR010000020.1 GCA_020048255.1 Rhodoferax sp.
ACTCATTGACGACATCGGTTTTGACAACAGTTTCAGCTTTATCTTCAGCCCCCGCCCCGGCACACCCGCTGCCAATTTACCGGACGACACACCACACGACGTCAAACTGCGCCGCTTGCAACACCTGCAAAGTGTTATCAACAACAACATTCAACGCATCAGCCAAGACCGTGTCGGCACAGTGCAACGGATTTTGGTCGAAGGCCTTTCCAAACGAGACAACGGCGAGCTGATGGGCCGCACCGAATGCAATCGGGTGGTCAACTTTATTGGCCGGCCCAACCTGGTAGGACAAATGACCGATGTGTGCATCACCGAAACACGAACCTTCACCTTGCGCGGTGAGCTTGCCCAGCGCGAAACGCTGCAACCTGTCAGCCTGGCCTGTGTGTGACGTGCCCGCGCCACAACGACTCCTGCAGAGCAAAGTGCCTTACCCGGGCTGTTTGTATTCCGTTTTAGAATTTGTGCGGACGCAGCGAAAACGCCTGTGCAACGACCTGCAGGGGTTTGTGCTGTGGCACATTGAGCAAGTCAAAGTCAACCCCCTCTTGTAGCCTGACAAAACACAGGTCCTTTATGCATTTGAATGTGGATCATCCAAAGTTGTTAGCCCTTCTGGCTGCGACCCTTGTGGTGGGGTTGGGCCTCAACACGCCCGCGATGGCTGAACCTGTGATCACGCAAGGTAACCCATCCAATGCGGAAAGCACGGTTGACACCGGACCGCCGGTGATCGAGGCGTCCGACTTGGCGATCGAAGAAGCACAAAATTTCGAAAAGAAGGTAGCGCAACCCAACACGGCATCAAGCAGTTCAACGCGGTCAGACCGAATGCAACTGCCCGGTGGACCAGGCAAAGGGGATGCATCCAACACGCCGGCCACAGATCGCAGCTTCAACACCGCACCTGATTCTGGTACAGCGATTCACAGCAGCGTCAAAGAAGCGGTCCGGCCTGTGTACGATCAATTGGTTGAATCGGGCGCCGTGGAGGCTTGGCACGACGTGAAGGAAGGCCTGGGCCTGAACAAGAACAAATGGGGCGAAGATGGGCAAACCAACGCCTCACCGATACGAGCAGGACAGACAGAGGCGGCTAATTCAGCTTGGCAGGATCCTGGCCGCCCACCCAAAACCGCGGCCCAGACCCAGATGGACCGGGAACTTGATGCCTTCATGATGAAAAAACTCATTGACGACGTCAAACCCTGGTTTTTCGGGCTCATTGGCCTGTATGCCCTGGGCTACTTGTTGAAGGCGGGTTTTGAGTTTGTCCAATGGAAGTCGGCGCGCCGAAGGGAACGGCGCGCGGCGCGTGCCGCCCACCGCTCGGCACGACCGACAAAGGGTATCAAACCGGACACTTGATGACCGAAAATACCCCTGTGCTGTGCTTCCAGTGCAGGTTAGAACGGCATTTTGGGCATGCCTTTCATGCCACCCAGGCGCTTCATCATTTTCATCATGCCACCGCCCTTCATCTTCTTCATCATGTCCTGCATTTGCTCAAACTCCTTGAGCATGCGGTTAACTTCTTGCACCTGCACACCCGCACCCATGGCAATCCTGCGCTTGCGGGTGGCTTTGATGAGCTCGGGCTTGCGCCGCTCCAAAGGCGTCATGCTGTGGATGATGCCCTCTTTTCGCTTGATGTCTTTTTCAACACGGCCCATGTCCACCTGACCCGCCTTAGCGGCCATGGCTGCAGGCAGCTTGTCCATCAGGCTGCTCAGGCCACCCATCTGTTTCATCTGCTGGATCTGGCCCAAAAAGTCATCCAAATCAAAAGAGGCACCGCTTTTGACTTTGGCAGCCAGCTTTTGTGCCGCAGCCATGTCGACGCCGGCGGTGACCTGCTCTACCAGCGCCAGAATGTCCCCCATGCCCAGCACACGACCCGCATGGCGCTCGGCATCAAACACTTCCAGGCCATCGAGTTTTTCACTGGTACCTGCAAACTTGATGGGGGCTCCCGTGACCTGGCGCACTGACAAGGCGGCACCGCCACGCGAATCACCGTCGAGCTTGGTCAGGATGATGCCCGTGAGCGGCAAGGCCTCGCTGAAGGCTTTGGCAGTATTGACCGCATCCTGGCCCTGCATGGCATCCACCACGAACAGGGTTTCAACCGGGTTGATGGCAGCATGCAACTCCCGAATCTCGCGCATCAGGACTTCATCAATGGCCAAGCGACCCGCGGTGTCCACCAGCAAGACATCAAAATAATGTTTTTTGGCGTAGTCCAGCGCAGCCAGGGCAATGTCCACCGGTTTTTGGTCTGGCGTACTCGGGAACCACTGGGCACCGACCTGCGCCGTGACGGTTTTGAGCTGCTCAATGGCCGCCGGGCGGTACACGTCACCCGACACGGTCAACACCTTTTTGTGGCGCTTCTCCATCAAATGCTTGGCCAACTTGGCGGTAGTGGTGGTTTTACCTGCGCCCTGCAAACCGGCCATCAAGATCACGGCGGGCGGTTGCGCCGCCAGGTTGATGTCGGCGACACCATCACCCATGGTCAGCGCCAATTCCTTGTTCACAATGCTGACCAGCGCCTGGCCAGGCGTGAGTGAGCCCAGCACATCCTGACCCAAGGCCTTTTCTTTGACCCGGGCGATAAAGTCACGCACCACAGGCAAAGCCACGTCGGCCTCCAGCAAGGCCAGGCGGACTTCACGCAACATGTCAGCCACATTGGCTTCGGTGATGCGGGCCTGGCCCCGTATTTCTTTGACCAGGCGGGATAGTTTGTCGGTAAGGGCGGAAGCCATAGGGAATACGTCCGGCGAAGCGGAACCTGGGTTGAAGCCACTGGGGAAATGGCTGGGGACAAAACGCTAAACTGTGCACATGATTTTAGCCAGTGCTTCATCCCTGACGCTCACACTGTCGCTCGCCGCATCGGTGGCCTATGCCGTGTCGGCCATGGGCATCTCAAGCGCCAACCCGACGCTGCCCCGTGTCGCGGTCTGGCTGGCTTGGTGTTTGCACGGTATTTTGCTGGCCTCCGGCCTATGGGGAGCCGAGCCCCGCTTTGGTTTTGCCCCGGCGTTGTCGGTCACGGCCTGGCTGGTTGGACTGGTTTATGCCATAGAGAGCTACTTTTTCCCGCAGCTCAAAACGCCCTGGTTGTTGTCGGGGGTGGGTGCCGCGGGTGTGCTTCTGGCCTTGGTTTTCCCGGGGGCACATCTGACAGCCACTGTTTCCAGCTGGCTACCCCTGCATTGGGCCCTGGGTATTGCCTCTTACGGCCTGTTTGCCGTAGCAGTCGTTCATGCCTGGCTCATGACTCGGGCTGAGGCTCGCATACGCAGTGCCGAAGACGCACACACGGGCTTGCCCTTGCTGACCATGGAGCGGCTCACTTTCCGCTTTGTCAGCGTGGGTTTTGCACTGTTGTCTGCCACCCTGTTGGCGGGATTTTTCTTTGGAACCCAGTTGTACGGCAGTTCACACGCGCTCAAATGGGACCACAAAACCATCTTTGCCGTCTTGTCTTGGCTGACCTTTGCCGTCCTGATGGTGGGACGAGCCCGTTTTGGCTGGCGTGGCAAGCGTGCCATCCGGGTGCTTTACACCGGTTCAGGCTTGCTGCTGTTGGCCTATGTGGGTTCGCGGTTCGCTATGGAAGTTGTTTTGGGCCGCACGCTGTGAAAGCCCTGCTGTTGCTGGTGGTGATCCTCGCCGGGGTGTGGCTCTGGCGCAGCCGGGCAGCGCCACTGGCGCCCCCCACCAAACCAAGTTCACCACCTGAAGCCAAGCCACCTCAGGAGATGGTGATGTGCGCCCATTGCGGCATGCATATTCCGGGCAACGAGGTGGTGACTGGCAAGCAAGGTGTTTATTGCAGCCAGGACCACCTGCATC
This sequence comes from Rhodoferax sp., assembly GCA_020048255.1. Taxonomy (GTDB): domain Bacteria; phylum Pseudomonadota; class Gammaproteobacteria; order Burkholderiales; family Burkholderiaceae_C; genus Rhodoferax. The sequence continues at coordinate 3,871 of JAIFMR010000020.1, forward strand.
AGTCGGAAACCTGAATGAAATCAGAGTCCGAGGCAAGCGCCTGGCCTGACTCCTTGCTGCAAGCATCCGGCCCCGAAGTGGGCAACCCTCCCCGTGAATTCGAGCGTTTGTGGCGTGGCTTCATGACAGCACGTGCCACGCTAGGTTTTGTCTTGGTGATCTTGCAAGGAGGCATTTTTGCGCTGGTGCCGCAGCAGAGCAGCACGCCGCTGCTGATTTGCGCCACTTACTTTGCTGCAGCGCTGGCGGTGCGCTTGATGACCCGTCCACAACAACTAGGGCAAATGTTTGACGCGCAGTGGTTACGCACGATCGGTGTTGACATACTGGCCTTTGCCACGTTGCAGGTGCTGCAAGGCGGCGCCATCAACTACACACCGCTGTTTGCCTTGCCGGTGCTGATGGTCAGCATTCTTGGCTCGATGCTGTTGGCGGTGGCGGCGGCGGCGGGGGTCACCTTGCTCTTGTTGGCCTATGCCGCGTGGTTGTCGATTCAGTCAGCGGGTGATTTCAGCACGCTTTTCTTGCAGGCAGCCTTGACGGGATCTGCGTGCTTTGCTATATCCTTCATAGCAAGTCAGTTATCTGGACGATTAGCCAGTGTGGAGTTACGGGCGCAACGCCACCAGCTGGCGGCAACGGTACAACGCCAGGTCAACGAATTGGTCATTGAATCTCTGTCAGATGGCATCCTGGTGGTCGACGAAGACGGTCAGGTCCGATCCGCCAACCCGGCGGCGCGCCAGCTACTGGACACCCGCGGTCAGACCGCGGTGGACCAGCTTGACCTGCGCACACGCCCCGGTTGGCAAACACTGCTGGAGATCATCAGCACCAGCTTTGCCACTCAGCGGCCCCAGCAGGCCGACATTCAGATCCGGCACCCGGGTCACGGCACCCGTCGATTGCGGGTACGCACCCAGCTGACGGTGCCGCTGGAGAGTGATGCCCTGTGCCTGTGCGTGGTGTTCATGCAAGATCAGCGGGAAGTGCAGGCGCGCATCCGCTCCGAAAAGCTGGCCAGCATGGGTCGCATGTCTGCTGCCGTGGCGCATGAAATACGCAACCCGCTGTCTGCCATCACGCAAGCCAATGCCCTGCTGACAGAAGACCTGTCAGATCCGGGGCAGCAGCGCCTCGCGTCCATGGTGCAGCAAAACGCCCAGCGTCTTGAACTCATCGTACAAGATGTCTTGCATTTGACCCACGCCGGTGCACCGGACGGCCAGGCATCGGCGCAGAGTCTGGACCTGTGCCAAACCGTACAGCGCATTTGCCGCGACTGGACAAGCCAAAACGCCGCGGCCGATCAACTGGCGCTGAATCTGCCACCAGCCACCACCACGGTCTGGTTTGATACCGAACATTTGCGCCGCATCCTGATCAACCTGCTGGACAACGCCTACCGGTACGCCAGTCAGCGCGAGGCCTGCATTTTGGTCAGCGTGGACGCGGGTCTGGCCGGCGCAAACAATACGACCAGTTTGCGCGTCTGGAGTGATGGCGCCCCACTGGAACCATCGGTGGAACAACACCTGTTTGAACCTTTCTTCTCCTCCGAGAGTCGATCCAGTGGGCTGGGGCTGTATATTTGTCGGGAACTGTGCGAAAGTCACGGGGCCACCATCTCTTATGACCGTAGCGAGCGACAATTTCTTGAGCAATCTGTTTTAGGCAATGAATTCAGCGTGATGTTCAAATCCCAGCCTGATGGCAACACCCTGCCCGCCCCCCTCTAATCCCGCGCACTGACCTCATGAACGCTCCTGCCAGCCATGCCCGAATCCTGGTGGTCGACGATGAACCCGATCTGCGAACGCTGTATGAGTTAACCCTGCTGCGCGAAGGCCACCGGGTGGACACAGCAGAAAACCTGAAACAGGCGCAGGCTTTACTTGCAGAGCATCGTTTTGACGTGATGATCACCGACATGCGTTTGCCCGATGGGCTGGGTATGTCGCTGATCACCGACATCAAAACCAATGCGCGCGATGAGCGCTGTGTGGTGATCACCGCCTATGGCTCGGCACAAAATGCTGTCGAGGCGCTGAAGGCCGGGGCGTTTGACTACCTCACCAAACCGGTGGACCTCAAACAATTTCGCGCTGTCGTGGCGTCTGCCGTACGCAGCGCCGGTGCATTGAATACCGAGGCCACGACCGCCGTCAAAAATACCCAGGGGGTGGCCACCGGCGCGCTGGGGCAACGCGCACTCGATCGTCTGGTGGGACAGTCTGACTGCATGCGCCAAATCAAGGACCGTATCTTGAAAGTCGCTACCAGCATGGCGCCCGTCATGGTGACGGGCGAATCCGGCACCGGCAAGGAACTGGTTGCGTATGCCATTCATGCCAACAGCCACCGTGCCAAAGGACCCTGGGTCGCCGTCAACTGCAGCGCCATTCCGGAGACGCTGCTGGAAGCTGAATTTTTTGGCGCCAAAAAAGGTGCTTTCACAGGCGCAGCACAGGATCGCGAGGGGTTTTTTCATGCAGCCCGCGGCGGCACCTTGTTTCTGGACGAGATTGGCGACCTGCCCTTGCCCATGCAATCCAAGTTGCTGCGGGCGATCCAGGAGCGCCGCATTCGACCGCTGGGTTCCAACCAAGAAGATGTGGTGGACGTTCGCATTGTCAGCGCCACCCACAAAAATCTAGCGCAAGAAGTCCATGGGGGACGTTTCAGGCAAGACCTGTTTTACCGGCTCAATGTCATTGACATGGTGATTGCGCCTTTGCGTGAACGCACCGAAGATTTACCCAAGCTATGCGCCGCCTTGCTGGCACGCATCGCTGAAGAATCCGCCACGCCTGCCCCGGCTCTGCCCGACGAGGTGCTGCAGGAGCTCTCACAACTGCCTTTGCCAGGCAATGTGCGTGAACTTGAGAACCTGTTGTACCGGGCCGTGGCTTTGGGAGATGGGCAGCATTTGCAGCTCGACCGGCCCGCACCTGTCCTGCCTACCCAAGCCGATGCACCCCAGGACATCCAGAGCGAGCCTGTCCTCCCGCCATTAGCGTCCAGCCCTAGCGCTGAGCCGGTGTCCATGCCCGACGACTTGCAGGCTTACCTGGACAACCTAGAAAGAGCCATATTGACGCAAGCACTGCAAGCCACCCGCTTTAATCGCACCGCTGCGGCAACGCGACTTGGCCTGAGCCTGCGCCAGATTCGCTACCGAATTGACCGCCTGCAAATTGAAGCACCGCATACAGGTGAAAGTCAGGATGACTCCGACTGACAGCGTCGCCGCGCAACCCGAGCAGCCCTTGTGGCACCAAGGCTGGTACCGCCCCGCGACCCGCCTGGATTCGCCCAATTTTGGCCCACGCCCGCCGCAAATTCAGGTTGACCTGATCGTGCTGCACTCCATCAGCTTGCCACCCGGGCAATATGGGGGTCCAGAGGTGCACCAGTTGTTTACCAATCAGCTTGATTGGCAGGCCCACCCGTATTTTCAAAGTATCGAGGGCGTGACCGTGTCCTCGCACTTCTTCATTCAACGCAGCGGGGTGGTCTGGCAGTTTGTCAGCTGCGACGACCGAGCTTGGCACGCCGGTGTTTCCAGCTACCGTGGTCGAACCAACTGCAACGATGACAGTATCGGCATTGAACTCGAGGGCCTGGAGGGCAAGCCCTTTGAGCCTGCGCAATACGCCGCTCTGGCGCACCTGTGCGCCAGCCTCTTGCATCAGTATCCGATTGCTCACATCGCGGGGCATGAACACATTGCACCTGGCCGAAAGTGCGACCCCGGTGCGGGTTTTGATTGGGTCCAATTTCAAAAAAGTTTGGGTCTCCATCCTCAGTGTTTACCCGTAGAAGTGCAGCAACGTCTGTCCAGTTGACAGGCCGTTACACCCCAAAATGGTGAATCGATCGCGGGTTCAATCCGCGTCAGAAAACAACCTTTCGCTATCAATTCCTGAGAATTTCAGCCTTCTGAGCCTGGAGGCGGCGTCACACCAAAAACACTACAGTTAGTGTCTGGATGCCATACAAGCCCCAGATATAGTGTTAAGCTCCCGCGCTGAGCCCTTTGTCCGAGACCTTTTGGGTCAAGCACTTCCGACCGCTCCCCATGAATTCAGTTCCACCAGAGGAAACCATGCAAACAGTCTTCAACGCCCCCCTTATGGCATCCACCATCATGATGACCAGCGCCAGCATCGACAGCCCTGCCCTCTCAAGCCAGGGTACCCTGAGCCAGTACCAGATCATCCGGCGCAATGGCGCAGTGGTTCCTTTTGAGCCCAACAAAATCGCCGTGGCCATGATGAAGGCATTTCTGGCGGTGCATGGCACCCAAGGTGCCGCCTCGGCCAGCGTGCGCGAGACTGTCGAGGAGCTGACCCAAGGCGTGATTCGCGCCCTGATGCGCTCCCGTCCAGGTGGCGGCACCTTCCATATTGAGGACGTTCAAGACCAGGTTGAACTGGGCCTGATGCGCAGCAGCCACCATGAAATTGCCCGTGCCTATGTGTTGTACCGTGAAAAGCGCTCACAGGAGCGCGCCCAGAAGGTGATTCAGCAGGCACCCGCAGCCCCGGTGTTGCATGCGATCGACCAAGGCGAGCGGGTCGTCCTGGACCTGGCCCGCTTGAATGGCATCATCACCGCTGCATGCCAAGGACTGGGGGCCGATGTCAAACCCGACCCCATCATGGCAGAAACCATGCGCAACCTGTACGACGGCGTGCCGATGGACGAGGTGTACAAGGCTTCAGTGTTGGCAGCCCGGACCTTGATTGAAAAAGACCCTGACTACACGTTTGCCACCGCCCGCTTGTTGTTTCACACCATTGCCAAAGAGGTGCTGGGTCAGGATGTGGCCCAAGCGGACATGGCGCAAGCCTATGTGGATTACTTTCCCCAATTCATCCACCGCGGTGTGGAGCACGAATTGCTGGACGAAAAGCTGCTGCAATTTGACCTGCCACGGCTTGCCGGTGCGCTCAAGGCCGATCGTGATCTGAAGTTTGATTACCTGGGTCTGCAAACCCTGTACGACCGCTATTTTCTGCACATTGGCAAGACCCGTATTGAATTGCCCCAAGCCTTTTTCATGCGCGTGGCGATGGGCTTGTCCCTCAACGAGATCGACCGTGAAGCACGGGCGATCGAGTTTTACGAAGTCCTGTCCAGCTTTGACTTCATGTCCAGCACCCCGACCCTGTTCAACAGCGGCACGCTGCGTTCGCAATTGTCCAGTTGCTACCTGACCACGGTTCCCGACGACCTGGACGGCATTTACGAAGCCATCAAGGAAAACTGGGCAACGATTGGACCCAGGTTCGTGCCTTGGGCGCTCACATCAAGGGAACCAATGGCGAGTCTCAGGGCGTCGTGCCTTTCCTGAAGGTGGTCAATGACACTGCCGTGGCTGTGAATCAGGGTGGCAAGCGCAAAGGCGCTGTGTGCACCTATCTGGAAACCTGGCACCTGGACATTGAAGAGTTTCTGGAGCTGCGCAAAAACACCGGTGACGATCGCCGCCGGACCCACGACATGAACACCTCCAACTGGATTCCAGACCTGTTCATGCGCCGGGTCATGGAAAAAGGCCAGTGGACACTGTTTTCGCCCAACAACGTGCCTGACTTGCACGACAAGTTTGGCACCG
>JAIFMR010000152.1 GCA_020048255.1 Rhodoferax sp.
AAACCAGCAAAAACTTTGGCAAACACCGGGATCACAAATATATTCAAGATCACCACGGCAATGGCCATGGCAATCATGACAAACATGGGGTAGCGCAGAGCCTGCTTGATGCGTTCACGCACATCGCGCTCAAACTCCATGTGCTCGTTGAGACGCAAAAACACATCCGTGAGCTTGCCAGTCATCTCACCCACACGAATCATTGAAATATAAAACGCGCCAAAAATGGTTTGATGCCGGGCCAAGGCGGCCGAAAGCTCACGCCCCTGGTCCAGACTGGACCGGATGTCTTTCAAAAGTTCGACCATGGCCGGCTTCGTGCTGGAAGCCTCCAGCCCCGCAAACGCCCGCAAAATGGGTACACCGGCTTTGTTCAGGGTGTACATCTGCCGCGAGAACATCAAGATATCCTCAACCACGACGGGAACACGATTAAAACGGGCAAGCCAGCTCTCTTGCTGGTCTTTGATGGCTTCTTTGACGACGCCAATGTGAACAGGGATCACCCCCATGGCCATCAACTGGTCGGCCACACCGCTTTCGGTCATGGCATCGAGTTGTCCCTGAACAGCTTCACCCCGACTGTTGCGGCCGCGCCATGCGTAAACTGCCATAAATCTGTGCTGACCTGAACTCAGTTGTCTTCGTCGTCAGCATCAAAACCGATGCGCAAGGCTTCTGCCAGCGAGGTTCGCCCCTGGCGCACCAGCTCCAAGGTGCGAAACGCCATGGTCTGCCCCTTCATGCGCTCCCGCCCTAGGCGCATGAACACAGCGGGGTCAGAGCGAGAGGCGGCCTGGGTCAAGTTGGCATCCATCTCCAGCAGCTCATACACACCTTGTCGGCCTGCGTAACCCGTGCCATTACATGACGAGCAACCGCGACCCCGCTTGGACGCCACGGAGTCAACATCCTCCACCATGCCAGCCAGCCAGGAACGCTCTTGGGGTGTGGCCTGATGCGGCTCAGCACACTCTGTGCAGTTGATCCGAACCAGTCGCTGGGCGATCACCGCCTGCAGCGATGTCGCCACCATAAATGGCGGCACCCCCATGTCCAGCAAACGAAATGGCGTACTGATGGCGTCCCGGGTATGCAAGGTGGATAGCACCAAATGCCCTGTAATCGCGGCACGCAAGCCAATTTCTGCCGTCTCTTCGTCGCGCATTTCCCCCACCAAAATCACGTCAGGATCCTGGCGCAAGCAAGCGCGCAACACCCTGGCAAACGTCAACTCAATCTTGTCGTTGACTTGCACCTGGGTCAGACCAGGCAAGCGGTATTCCACCGGGTCTTCAACGGTAATGACTTTGAGTTCACCGGCATTGATTTCTGCCAGCGCCGCATAAAGCGTTGTAGTTTTGCCGGACCCAGTTGGCCCCGTCACCAGCACCAAACCGGATGACCTGCCCAGTACTTCGCGAAAACGCTTGAGCATGTCGGCAGGCATGCCAATATCGTCCAACCGCTTCATGCCTGCACCTTGCTTCAGCAAACGCATCACGGCAGATTCACCGTAATTAGTTGGTAAAGTCGAGAGCCGTACGTCGATGGTGACGTCACGCAGCCGCACACTGAATCGCCCGTCTTGCGGCAGCCGCTTTTCAGAAATATCCAGGCCAGCCATGAGTTTGAGACGCTGAGCCAAAGCCCCACCCACACGTTTATCAGCCAGCGTTTGAGTTTGCAGCATGCCATCAACCCGCACTCGGATTTGCAATCCGGACTCTTGGGGTTCAATGTGCACGTCAGACGCGCCCACTTGTATGGCGTCCTCAAACACGGATTGCAACAGACGCACCACGGGCGCGCCCTCAGTACCCACTGTTGCACTCAGTTCGCCAAAGTCAACAGCGTCTCCAATGTCCTTTTCAAGGGCACGGGCCAGGCCACTGATTTCTTCGGTACGTCGGTACAAACGGTCAAACGCCAAAGCCAATTGGCTCTCAGGCACTGCCGCCATGGAGATGTCCCGCTTGAGCAACCTGGCCAGTTCATCGTAGGCAAACAAATCCAACGGGTCCGCTACGGCCACTAACAGCGAGTCCCCTTTGTCCTCTAGCACCAAAGCGCGGAAGCGGCGCGCCGCCGACTCTGGAAGTAGTTTGACAACATCCGCCCGAAACGGAAAGGTCTTGAGGTTAACGAAGGGAATCCGCAGCTGCCGCGCTAAACCATTGGCTAACAGCTCTTCGGTAATGAGGCCGGTTTCAATCAGCAGGCGGCCCATTTTTTTACCAGTCTGTTGCTGCAAAGCCAAGGTTTGCTGCAACTGCTCCTGCGAAATCAAACGCTGCTGAACCAGTACGTCTCCCAAACGGAGTTTTTCTGGACGCCCTGTGGGAACAGGGTGACTGGGGGAACCGCCAGTGGTCACAGCTTGATTCATATTGTGGTCAATGATGGCTAATGCAAATGACGCGGCTTACGGCCACCGCCATGACCCAAACCACTGGCCCCACCGCCCGACCCACGAGGCGGCTTGCCCAATTGCAAAGAGTTCACCAAATCATCAAAACGCTGGCTGAACAGAACATCGACTGCGGCAACCACCCCTCCCAACTCTGCACCATCAAAATGACGCTCCATCAGGTTGATCACGTCCTGCACCAGCAAATCGCGTTGAACCTGCATGATGGAAGCCGGGTCCGGCCCGACAAACACCATGATGAAATCGTCACGTGATTCGCCATCTGAGGTGCCTTGTTCATCCTCGTCGTCGAACTCTGTGTCGTAAAAGGTGATCTCAATCACCGCACCAGCTTGTGCCACATCATTGAGGTTCATGCACATTTCGTCGAGCGTCTGGCGAAAGTCGTCGTCACCCTCCACGGTCCAGCATATTTGCAATAGATGCTCTTTGGAGTCGAATTGAATGCCAGGCTCATCCTCGTAAAAACTGCCAGACGCAGCCGACAAGGACTTGGCACCCGCGTATTTCCAGAGCGGTTTGAGGGCATCCTGAAGATGGTCAAGCGTGACATCAACACGTAAAGACACTTGACCATGAACGTGGATTTCAAAGGGGGCGTTATAACGTGCCATGAGATAAAAGTGTAGTCGCGACTGAACTCAAAAAAGTCCTTAAGTCATTGAATTATTTGTATTAACTGGCATTTAATCTCAACACAAAGGTCAAGAAAAACCCAAATTCACTTGGGATATCTCCGGATATTGGATTGCTTGGCTGAGATGATAACGTGCCAAAGTCACCTCCACGGTGGCGTTTTTGCCAATTCATCCCATCCGAGCTCAAGACCTGCTTCCCGCAATCAACTCTGGGAATATTCCGGTGATGATCACAAAAAAAGCCCAATAATGTGAATATTGGCAATAAAACCAGCTTCTAACAGTCCAAAAATATGTCAAATCCAATCGCTCAGATCGATGCAACCCGCTGCTCAGGATGCGGTCGGTGCATTTCTGCATGCGAGCTTCGGCTGTTTGCTTTTGAAAAACAGGGCTGGAGAAAATTGTCAGTCCTTCACAATACAGACTCCTGTACCGGTTGTGGAAAATGCGCCTCGATCTGTGCAATCAACGCCATCCGGCTTGTACCTCAAACGACATCAGATATGAAATTGCCCAGTTCACAAATAAAAAAGCCTGCTACTGTTTAGGTAGCAGACGTTCTTTTAATGGTGCCCGAGACCGGAATCGAACCGGTACGCCCGTTATTCACGAAGCGGCGGATTTTAAGTCCGATGTGTCTACCTATTTCACCACTCTCGAACTGGGCTCCACGGATTTGCAATCCGTTGCATAACCGATTTGCTATCGCGCCAAATACTGTCGTAAAAAAGGGAAGCGCTGGCTTCCCTTTTTCAAAATTGGAGCGGGAAAAGAGTCTCGAACTCTCGACCTCAACCTTGGCAAGGTTGCGCTCTACCAACTGAGCTATTCCCGCGTTGCAAGCCTTAAATTATATGACAAAAATTTTGCCAACCCAATTCAGAAGGTAAAAACTTTATCAGTGTTTCACTGAGCCTGACAGCTGCGTCTGGTCTCTGGCCACATCTGCCCCAGCAACGACCACTGGCTCGTCTTCTGGCAGTGGCGTTGGCATGCGTTCGAGCGCAATCTCCAGAACCTTGTCAATCCAACGCACCGGAACAATCTCAAGCCCATTTTTGACGTTTTCGGGAATGTCCTGCAGGTCCTTGGCATTCTCTTCCGGAATAAGCACCGTCTTGATATCGCCACGCAATGCCGCCAGCAGCTTTTCCTTCAGCCCACCAATCGCGGTGACTTCACCGCGCAGAGTGATTTCACCGGTCATTGCCACATCGCAGCGCACAGGAATTCCCGTCATGGCCGACACAAAAGCTGTCGTCATGGCCGCACCCGCACTCGGACCGTCTTTCGGCGTTGCGCCGTCTGGCACGTGAATGTGGATGTCCTTCTTCTCAAAAAATTCATCCTTGATACCGAGTCGGTGCGAGCGGCTACGCACCACCGTGCGCGCTGCCTCCACAGACTCTTTCATCACGTCCCCCAAGGAACCCGTTCGGGTAATGACCCCTTTACCAGGCATCATGGCGGCCTCAATGGTGAGCAAATCCCCACCCACTTCAGTCCAGGCCAGACCGACAACCTGCCCCACCTGATTTTTCTTTTCAGCGCGACCATAGTCGTACTTGCGCACGCCCAAAAAGTCGTTCAAATTTTCACTCGTGACAGTCACCCGGCCTGTCATCTTTTTCAGCTGCAGTCCCTTGACCACCTTGCGACAGATCTTGGAAATTTCACGCTCCAGCGAACGCACGCCCGCTTCACGGGTGTAGTAGCGCACGATGCCCCGCACAGCGTCTTCCGTCACTGTCAACTCGGTCTCTTTGACGCCATTGTTTTTCAGCTGTTTGGGCAGCAGGTACTTGACCGCAATATTGGCCTTTTCGTCCTCGGTATAGCCAGCCAGCCGGATCACCTCCATGCGGTCCAGCAGAGCGGGCGGGATGTTCATGGAATTGGACGTCGCCACAAACATCACGTCACTCAGGTCAAAGTCAACCTCGACATAGTGGTCACCAAACTTGTGGTTTTGCTCCGGGTCCAGCACCTCCAGCAAGGCACTCGACGGGTCACCCCGAAAATCCGTTCCCAACTTGTCAATTTCATCCAGCAAAAATAAGGGATTGCGTGTGCCGACTTTGGACAAGCTCTGCAAAACTTTGCCTGGCATGGCACCAATATAGGTACGCCGGTGACCACGAATCTCGGCCTCGTCACGCATGCCGCCCAGCGCCATACGCACATATTTGCGCCCGGTTGCCTTGGCAATCGACTGACCCAAAGATGTCTTGCCGACGCCCGGTGGGCCTACCAGACACAAAATAGGTGCCTTGACCTTCTCAACACGCTGCTGCACAGCAAGATACTCAAGAATTCGGTCTTTCACCTTGTCCAGACCATAGTGGTCTTCGTTCAAGACCACTTCGGCATTGGTCAGGTTGTGTTTGATCTTGGTTTTGGCCGCCCACGGCAAGCCCGTCATCACATCAATATAAGTACGAACCACCGTGGCTTCAGCGGACATGGGCGACATCAGTTTGAGCTTCTTCAGCTCGCCCTCGGCTTTTTTCAAAGCTTCTTTGGGCATCTTGGCGGCCTTGATCTTTTTCTCGATCTCTTCAATATCGGCACCGTCTTCACCGTCACCCAATTCCTTTTGAATGGCTTTCACCTGCTCATTCAAATAGAAGTCGCGCTGGTTCTTTTCCATCTGCCGCTTGACACGGCCACGGATTTTTTTGTCTACATTCAAGATGTCAACTTCACGCTCGATCTGCTCAAACAGGTTCTCCAGGCGCTCTTTGACATGGGCCAGTTCAAGAACCACCTGTTTGCTGTCCAATTTCAGAGGCAGGTGCGCCGCAATGGTGTCTGCCAGACGGCCTGGGTCATCAATGCTGGAAATCGACGTCAAAATCTCTGGCGGAATCTTCTTGTTCAATTTGACGTACTGATCAAACTGCTGCATCACCGCACGGCGCAAGGCCTCCACCTCGCTGGCCTTGGTGCGAGACTTCCCTTCAGGCTCCGCGGGCACGTCCACGGGCGTGATGCTGGCCACAAAATGCGACTCGCCATCTTCCACCTTGGTCACCAAGGCACGCTGCTGGCCCTCGACCAACACCTTCACCGTGCCATCGGGCAACTTGAGCATCTGCAAAATAGTCGAGATACAGCCCACATCAAACATGTCGGTGATGAGCGGATCATCCTTGGCCGCCGCTTTTTGGGCCACCAACATGATGCGGCGGTCTGAACTCATGGCGGCTTCCAGCGCCTTGATGCTCTTGGGACGGCCCACAAACAGCGGAATCACCATATGCGGAAAAACCACCACATCGCGCAGCGGCAACAGTGGTAAGTCCAGCGGATCAGCAGGCAAAGGGGTGTGACCAGACATAAGGCATCCTTTTCTTACCCGTAATTCGGGTGGGTGGCACGGCTACCGTTCAGGCAGCCATGCAATTATCAGCACGGAACACAAATTCAATAAAGGCAAAACGCCTCCAAAGGCAGACCTAATCAAGCCTTCTTGGCGGCCTCACGGTACACCAGGAGCGGCGCCTTGTTATCCTCGATCGTGGATTCGTCAACCACGACTTTTTCAACGTTGGACGCATTCGGCAAATCGAACATGGTGTCGATCAGCGCCAATTCAAGAATGGAACGCAAACCGCGTGCCCCCGTCTTGCGTGCCAAAGCCTTTTTGGCAATGGCTTTGAGAGCTGAAGGACGGATCTCCAGATCCACCCCCTCCATGGAAAACAGCTTGCTGTACTGCTTGGCCAACGCATTCTTCGGCTCCGTCAAAATCTGAACCAAGGTTTCCTCACTCAGCTCACCCAGAGTCGCAACCACCGGCATGCGCCCCACCAGCTCTGGAATCAGACCAAACTTGATCAAGTCTTCGGGTTCAACTTCTTTGAATACGTCGGTCAAACTGCGGCTTTGCTTGCTTTTAACTGTCGCACCAAAGCCAATACCCGATGATTCGGTGCGGTTGTCGATGACTTTTTCAAGGCCCGCAAACGCACCACCACAAATGAACAAAATATTGGTGGTGTCTACCTGTACAAAATCCTGGTTCGGGTGTTTGCGCCCACCTTGCGGCGGCACACTGGCCATGGTGCCTTCAATCAGCTTGAGCAACGCCTGCTGCACCCCTTCGCCCGACACATCCCGTGTGATGGATGGGTTGTCAGATTTGCGAGATATCTTGTCGATTTCGTCGATGTAAACAATACCGCGCTGGGCCCGCTCTACCTCGTAATTGCAGCTCTGCAGCAGCTTGAGCACAATGTTTTCAACGTCTTCGCCCACATAACCCGCTTCGGTCAGTGTGGTGGCATCGGCCATCACAAACGGCACATCGAGCATGCGTGCCAAAGTCTGCGCCAGCAGGGTCTTGCCGGAGCCGGTCGGTCCAATCAACAAAATATTACTTTTGGACAACTCCACATCGTCCTTGGCCGCCTTCTCCTGATGCCGCAAACGTTTGTAATGGTTGTACACCGCCACCGCCAGAATCCTCTTGGCCGGTTCTTGCCCAATGACATAGTTGTCAAGATTGGCCTTGATTTCTGAGGGCGTTGGCAGATCAGCGTTGCCCACCGTTTCAGTGGGCGCAGGCAACTCGTCACGAATGATTTCGTTGCACAGCTCAATACATTCGTCACAAACAAAAACGGACGGTCCTGCAATGAGCTTTTTGACCTCGTGTTGGCTCTTACCGCAAAACGAGCAGTACAGTGTTTTTTCGCCCGAGGAGCCTTTTTTTTCGGCCATGAGAACTACGCCCTTTTTGAGATAACCTGGTCAATCAGACCATATTCCTTGCATTCCTCAGCCGACATGTAGTAGTCGCGCTCGGTGTCACGCTCAATGCGCTCCAGCGGTTGCCCGGTGCGTTCGGCCAAAATCTTGTTGAGTTGCTCCCGGGTTTTCAGGATCTCGCGCGCCTGAATTTCAATTTCCGTGGCTTGACCTCTGCTACCACCTGACGGTTGGTGAATCATGATCTTGGAGTTAGGCAAAGAAAATCGTTTGCCCTTGGCCCCTGCCGCCAGCAAAAAGGCACCCATGCTCGCTGCCATACCCGTGCACAGTGTCGACACTTCAGGCTTGATGAAGTTCATGGTGTCATAAATCGCCATACCCGCCGTCACCGACCCACCCGGTGAATTGATGTAAAAAGAAATGTCCTTGTCAGGGTTTTCGCTTTCCAGGAACAGTAACTGCGCCACCACCAGGTTAGCCACATGGTCATTGACCTCCCCGACCATGAAAATCACACGCTCTTTGAGCAGCCGAGAGTAAATGTCGTATGAACGCTCACCACGACCCGATTGCTCAATCACCATGGGCACCATGCCCAGATTCTGTATGTCCATTGCACTCCTACGGGGGTTCATTTTGATTTCAACTCATTTGGCCTTACTGTAGCCAAAAAAATATAGCCACCAAACAAATGGGGCTTGAATGCCAGACAACAAGCCTGGCACAAGCCCCTATGTGGACGCCATGCGTTAGCTCAAGCTTAGTTTTGCGCCATCAACTCGTCAAAGCCGACCGCTTTTTCCGTCACTTTGGCTTTGGCGAGCACAAAATCCGTCACATTGTTTTCCAAAACAATCGCCTCTACTTCGGCCAAACGCTTGTTGTCGCTGAAATACCAGCGCGACACTTCTGACGGTTTTTCGTAGCTGGCAGCCAATTCCTCCACGTGCGCCTTGATCTGTTCCATCTTGGCTTGCAACTCGTTGGCGCGAACCAACTCGGCCACCACCAGACCCAAGCGCACACGGCGCTCGGCTTGCGGGCGGAACACGTCGTCAGGAATCTCGACTTTGTCAGCGTCCTTGATACCGCGCTGTTTCAGGTCAGCGCGCGCGCCTTCCAGCAAACGGCCCATTTCAGCCTGAACGCTGGCGTTGGGCAAGTCCAACTCGGCCTTGGCCACCAGCGCGTCCATGACCGCGGTCTTGTTGCGCGACAACAGCCGGAACTTCACTTCACGCTCCAGGTTCTTCTTGATATCAGCGCGCAAACCTTCCACGCTTGCATCGGCAATCCCCAGCGACTTGGCCAGTGCCTCGTTCACTTCGGGCAAATGAGCTGCCTCGATTTTCTTGACCGTCACCATGAAGTCAGCGGTCTTGCCAGCCACGTCCTTGCCATGGTAGTCCGCAGGGAACGCCAGCGGGAAGGTCTTGCTCTCGCCCGCCTTCAAACCCAGGGTGGCTTCTTCAAATTCCTTGAGCATCTGGCCATCACCCAGAATGAACTGAAAGTCTTGCGCCTTGCCACCGTCAAACGCTTCACCATCAATCTTGCCTTCAAAGTCCACCGTCACCCGGTCACCCGTTTGTGCAGCCGCATCGTGTGCGCGTTGGGCAAAGGTACGACGCTGCTTGCGCAGGATCTCAAGGGTCTTGTCAATGGCTGCGTCAGACACATCAGTCGTGATCTTTTCAATTTCAGCCGTCGACAAGTCACCAATTTTGACTTCAGGGTACACCTCAAAAACTGCTTCAAATGTCAACTCGCCCTCTGGGGCACCGTCTTTTTCGTTGATTTTGGGCTGGCCAGCCACGCGCAGTTGAGCTTCGTTGGCAGCATTGAAAAACGCCTCGCCCACTTTGTCGTTCATGACTTCATATTGGACCGAGTAACCATAACGCTGAGCCACCACATTCATGGGCACTTTACCCGGACGAAAACCGTCCATCTTGACGGTGCGTGCCAGCTTCTTCAAACGTGTGTTGACCTCAGACTGAATGCTGCCCACAGGCAGGCTCAACGTCATCTTGCGTTCGAGCTTTTCAAGTGTTTCTACTGCTACGGCCATCATTCATCTCCAAAAATTGAGTGGTGCGCGGGGCGGGACTCGAACCCGCACACTGTTGCCAGCGTCAGGACCTAAACCTGGTGCGTCTACCAATTTCGCCACCCGCGCAAAGCCCCATTTTGGCCACAAGCTCGCACCACGCGCCTGACGCTATTTGCTCTGCGGCGTGACCCGAAACCAGGCCGCATACATCGCCGGCAAAGCCAACAGCGTCAACACGGTGGCCACCACCAGGCCACCCATGATGGCCACGGCCATCGGCCCCCAGAACACCGAGCGCGACAGCGGAATCATGGCCAGCACAGCCGCCGCCGCCGTCAGCACAATCGGCCGCAAGCGGCGCACCGCTGACTCCACAATCGCCTCCCAGGCTGGCACACCTCGCGCCCGGTCCTGTTCAATCTGGTCAATCAAAATCACCGAATTACGCTGAATCATGCCCATCAAGGCAATCACGCCCAGCAGGGCCACAAAACCAAAGGGCCGGTTCAGCAACAGCAGTGCGCCCGCCACACCGGCAATACCTAGCGGCCCGGTCAAAAACACCAGCATGGCGCGGCTAAAACTGTGCAGTTGCAGCATCAACAGCGTGAAGGTAATGAACAACATGATCGGAATGCCGGCCACGATGGATGCCGACCCCTTGGAACTCTCGGCCACCGCACCCGCCACCTCAATGCGGTATTCGCCCTGCCCTGCCTGTGCCCATTTGGCTTCCAGCGCCTTCAGCTGCGGCATCAATTGCGCGGTCACCGTGGCTCCTTGCAGGCCCTCGGCAATATCACTCTGCACCGTGATGGCATAGTCACGCCCCTCGCGCCACATCACCCCCGGCTCCCAGGTGAAGACCGGTTTGGCAATCTGCGTCAGCGGCACCGATTTGCCCGAGGCGGTTGGCAAGTAAGCATTGGCAATGTCAGTGATGGCATTGCGCTCATCGAGCGGCTGGCGCAACACAATGTCAATCAACTTGTCACCCTCCCGGAACTGCCCCACGGTGCTGCCGGCCAGAATGGTTTTAGCGGCTTGTGCAATCGACTGACTGCTCACGCCCAGCACACGCGCCTTGGTCTGGTCCACTTCCAGCCGCATGACCTTGATGGACTCGTTCCAGTTGTCGTTGACACCCCGGGTGTTGCTGCTTTGGCGCATCACCGCCTTCACCTCATCGGCGTGCAGGCGCAAACCCAATGGGTCCGTGCCAATCACCCGAAACTGCACCGGATACGGCACCGGGGGTCCATTGGCCAACAGCTTGACACGCGCGCGCACCTCGGGAAACTCTTGCGCCAACAGGCCCGGCAGCTTGGCGCGCAGCAGCTCGCGCGTGCGCAAGTCCTTGGGCAAGAGCACCAGTTGCGACACATTGGTTTGCGGAAAAATCTGGTCCAGCGGCAAATAAAACCGCGGTAAACCCGTGCCCACCCACTGTGCCACCGAGACCACGCCCGGCTCGGCCAGCAAGCGGGCTTCTACGCGTTTGGCCACGTCTTCGGTGGCAGCAAACGCCGTGCCTTCAGGCGACCACAAGTCCACCGTGATCTCCGGCCGGCTCGAATCCGGGAAAAACTGCTGCTGTACCCGGCCCATGCCCACAATACCCAGCGCAAAGACCGTCAGCATCACCCCGATGGTGATCCAGCGGTGGCGCACACAGGCATTCACCGCACGGCGAAACCAGTTGTAAAACGGCGAGTCATACATGTCGTGCAGGTCAGCGCCCGGATGTCCGTCACCCAGGCCAGACTGCGCTACCACATGCGGCGGGGTTTTCAGCAAACGCACACCCAGATAGGGCACAAAGTACACCGACACCACCCAGCTCAGACACAAGGCAATCACCGTCACCGCGAAAATCGCAAAGGTGTACTCCCCCGTCATGGACCGGGCCAGGCCAATCGGCAAGAAACCCGCAGCTGTGATCAGCGTGCCGGTCAACATCGGCATGGCCGTGATCTCATAGGCAAACGTGGCCGCACGCACTTTGTCGTAGCCCTCTTCCATCTTGCGCACCATCATCTCCACGGCAATGATGGCATCGTCCACCAGCAGCCCCAGGGCGATGATCAGCGAGCCCAGCGAAATCTTGTGCAGCCCGATACCCCAGTAATTCATCGCCAGAAAAGTCATGGCCAAGACCAGCGGAATGGTGATACCCACCACCAGCCCCGGACGCATGTCCAGTGTCCAACGCCGCCAGAAAGGGTGGCTGCCCGGTCGCTTGTGCAAGCCCAGGCTGATGAAGCTCACCGCCAGCACAATCGCTACCGCCTCGATCAGCACCGCCACAAATTCGTTCACCGAAGTCGCCACCGACCGGGGTTGATCCTGAATTTGCGCCAGCCTCACCCCAGCAGGCAGGTTTTTTTCGATGCGTTGGGTGGCAACTTTAAGCGCTTTGCCCAGGGCAATGATGTCGCCGCCTTTGGTCATGGACACCCCCAGCGCCACCACCTCCTGCCCCTGAAAACGTACCTTGGTTGAGGGCGGGTCCATGTAACCCCGCTTGATCTCAGCCAGGTCACCCAGTCGCAACTGGTTGCCACCGCCCCCAGTGCCATTGCCTTTGATCGGCATGGCACGCAAGTCTTCCACCGCCTGAAACTGCCCGGCGACCCGCACCTGCACCACATCCTGCGGCGTTTGCACGGCGCCAGCGGACTCCACCGCATTTTGCTGGGCCAACTGCGCCAGCACGGCATTCATGTCGAGTCCGAGCTGTGACAAGCGTTTCTGCGAAATCTCGACAAACAGTTTCTCGTCCTGCACCCCAAACAGCTCCACCTTGGCCACATCGGGCACGCGCAGCAGGTGCTGGCGCGCGTCGTCGGCAAAGGTTTTGATCTCCGCATAACTGAAGCCCGGTGCCTCCAGCGCGTAAATCACGCCATACACATCACCAAAGTCGTCATTGAAAAACGGCCCCGCCACGCCTTGCGGCAGGGTGCCGCGCATGTCGCCAATCCGCTTGCGAACCTGGTACCAAACGTTGGCCACCTCAGCACCGCGGGCATAGTCCTTGATCTGAAAAATGATTTGGGACTCACCCGGCTTGGAATAACTTCGAATCGAGTCGGCATAAGGGACTTCTTGCAAGGTGCGCTCGAGTTTGTCGGTCACCTGCTCGGCCATCTGCTGAGCGCTGGCCCCCGGCCAGTAAGCGCGCACCACCATCGCCCGAAAAGTGAACGGCGGGTCTTCATCCTGCCCCAGCTGGAAATACGCCGCAGCGCCCAGCACCATCAACACAATCATTAAAAAACGCGTCAGCGGCGCGTGCTCCAGCGCCCAGCGCGACAGGTTAAATCCCTTTTCAGGATGCAAATGCTGTTCAGACATGGCCACCTCAGTTGGCTGCAGCTGCACTGGCCACCGGCGCTGCAGGGGCAGCCGGGGTAGCTGGGGCCACGCCACTTGCTACAACACCAGGAGCAGTCTGCGCTTTACTGACGAGGGCTGTAGCATGTTTTTCCTGATAAAGCGTGACCTTCTGGCCCGGCGACAACACATGCACACCCGTAGCCACCACCCGCATGCCCGGCTGCAAGCCAGCGGCAATCACCACCTCATTGCCATCGGCCGTGAGCACCTGCACCGCCTGAGGCTTCACCGTCATGCTGGCCTCATCGAGCAACCAGACCGCACTGCCCTGCCCTTGTTGCCACAGCGCCTGGGTCGGCAATTTGATGACCTGCACGCCGCTTGGCTGCAAAGCCGCCGGCAACACCGACACCGTGCTACCCAGCGGCAAATCGTCCTTGGCAGCCAAAGCCACCTTGACCATGAAGGTTCGGGTCAGGGGGTCGGCACTGGCGGCAATTTCACGCACTTGCCCGGCATAACTGCTGTTGCTGGACCACGCCCGCACCAGCGCTGCCGCCCCCACTTTGAAGGCGGCCAGCTTGTCCTCGGGCACGGCAAACACCACATCGCGCGCGCCGTCCTGCGCCACTTGCACCACCGGCGCCCCAGCGGCCACCACCTGACCCCGTTCGGCCAGTACGGCAGTAACCACCCCAGACACATCCGACACCAAGTTGGCATAAGCGCTTTGGTTGCTCTGCGCTGCCGACTGGGCCTGTGCTGACGCCAGCTGCGCCTGGGCTGCCTTCAAGGTGGTTTCACGGCGCTCCAACTCGGCGCCGCTGATGAAATTTTGGTCTTTCAGGGCGGCAAATCGCTTGAAATCGGCAGCGGCCAAGTCACGGTTGGTCTGGGCTGCGCCCACCTGGGCACGTGCCGCATCTGCCGCCAGCTTCAGGTCTTGCGGGTCCAACTGCGCCAATATCTGACCCACCTTGACGTGTTGCCCCAGCTCAGCGGGCCGTGCCACCAGCTTGCCTCCAACCCGAAAGCTCAGCCGCGACTCCACCCGAGGTCGCACCTCGGCGGCAAATTCGATGCCCGCCAGCGCCGGCGCCAGCCCCACAGTGATCACCTTGACCGCTCGAATCGGCTCCACGGGCGGCGCGGGCTTGGAACACCCCACCAGCGCTGCCGCTATAGTCAAGCCCACCCCCAACCCACGGACAACAGACGGCACCAATTTCATGACAAGGCTTTCAAAAAAACACGCAGTTAAAGTCAAATTTGCTGACCTCACAGTTCTGAATTTTAGGGTTTGAGGGCGCACGGTCACACCAGCCACCTTCTTGCTCCCGATTGATCAGCCACCCTATTGTCCCCTGCGTCCATGCAAGCCCCCCCGATCAGCCATTACGAGAACTTTCCGGTGGCCTCATTTTTGTGCCCGCCACGGCTGCGCCCCGCCATCGCGGCCATCTACCACTTTGCCCGCACTGCCGACGACCTGGCCGATGAGGGCACGCAAGACGCCACCACACGCCTGTTGGAACTACAAGCCTACCGCGCCGACCTGCTCGCCATCACGCAGGCACCCGCCCAGCCGTGCAGCGCCCGTTGGCCCCATGTGTTTGAGCCACTGCGCGCCATCATTGAATCCCACCAGCTGCCCATACGGCTGCTGCACGACCTGCTCGACGCCTTTGAGCAAGACGTGCGTTACACCGCCGAGCAGCGCCGCTATGCCACCGACGCCGAGCTGCTGAGCTACTGCCAACTCTCGGCCAACCCGGTCGGGCGTTTGCTGCTGCACCTGTATGGCATCATTGACGACGCCTCGCTGGCGCAAAGCGACCAGATTTGCAGCGCCTTGCAGCTCATCAACTTCTGGCAAGACGTGAGCGTGGACGCAGCGCGCCATCGCTGGTACATCAGCAATGCGGCCATGGCGCGGTTTCAGGTGACCGATGCCGACTTTTTGCCCAGCAGCCCGTCTGCAAATGCATCTAATTTAATAGCTGACTATGCAGACACAGCAAGGGCCATGATGCAAAAAGGCTCACAACTTGCGTGCAAGATACCGGGGCGCGCCGGGTGGGAGCTGCGGCTGGTAGTGCAAGGGGGCTTGCGGATTTTGGACAAGATGGCTGCGCTGGGCCACGCCACCTGGCGAACCCGCCCCACCGTGACGCTGTGGGACTTGCCTATTATGCTGTGGCGTGCTGTGTGGATGCGCCAATCTGCGCAGCAACGCTGACACGGGATCTGGCTAAACTCAAGCGCAACCCAGTCGCCCACCATGACCCCCCAAGACTACGTTCAGCAAAAGGCCGCCGCTTCCGGCAGCAGCTTTTACTATGCTTTTTTATTTCTGCCCCCACCCAAACGGGCTGCCATCACCGCGTTTTATGCCTTTTGCCGCGAGGTGGACGACGTGGTGGACGAAGCCACCGACACCGGCGTGGCGGCTACCAAACTGGCCTGGTGGCAAGCGCAGGTGACGCAGGCCTTTGCCGGCCAGCCCACCCACCCGGTGATGCAGGCCCTGATGCCGATCGCGGCTGATTACGGTATCGAACAACGCCATTTGCAAGCGGTCATCGAGGGCTGCCAGATGGACCTGCAACAGACCCGCTACCTGGACTACCCCGGCCTGCAACGTTATTGCCATCTGGTGGCCGGCGTGGTGGGTGAAGTGGCTGCGCAGATTTTTGGCCAAACGCAAAGCCAGACCACCGCTTACGCCCACACCCTGGGGCAAGCGCTGCAGCTCACCAACATCATCCGTGACGTGGGTGAAGACGCCATGCGCGGGCGCATTTACCTGCCCATGAGCGACCTGCAACAGTTTGGCGTCACCGCCCAAGAGATCTTGAACCGCAAGTACTCCGACCGTTTTACCGCGCTGATGACCTTTCAGGCGCAGCGCGCCCAAGGCTTGTACGACCAGGCCCTGGCTCTGCTGCCCGCTGCCGACCGCCGCGCCCAAAAGCCCGGCCTGATGATGGCCAGCATCTACCGCGCGCTGCTGCGTGAAATTGAGCACGACCAGTTTCAGGTGCTGCACCAGCGCATCAGCCTCACCCCCTTGCGCAAACTCTGGCTCGCCTGGAAGGTGCAAGCCTTGGGCCGGCTGTGAGGCTGGGCCAGGCCAACGTGCTGAGACCCAGCCCTTGAAAGTCGCCATCATTGGCGCTGGCTGGGCCGGGCTGGCGGCGGCTGTCAGCGTCACCCAGGATGGTCATCACGCTACGGTCTTTGAAGCATCCAAGGTAGTCGGCGGAAGGGCCAGAGCCCTTTTAAGCCACTTGCCCGACGGCACACCCGTGACGCTGGACAACGGCCAGCACATCCTGATTGGCGCCTACACCGACACCTTGCGGCTGATGCGCCAAGTGGGCCTGCAACCCAGTGAACTGCTGCTGGACCTGCCCATGACGCTGCAGTTTCCTGATGCATCGGGTATCCCATCAGGCATTCGTTTCCCGCGCTGGCCCACCCCTCTGGACGCGCTGGCGGGTATTTTGGGCGCGCGGGGCTGGACCTGGGCCGACAAAGCCTCCCTGTTGCGCAGCGCCACGCGCTGGCAGTGGCAAGGCTTTGTGTGCAACGAATCGCTCAGTGTGGCCGAGTTGTGCAGGGCACTCACCCACCGGGTCAACGCCGAGTTGATCGAACCCCTGTGCGTTTCCGCGCTCAACACCCCCGCGGCACAAGCCAGTGCCAGTGTGTTTTTGCGGGTGCTGCGCGATGCCCTGTTTGGCGTGCAAGGGGGCTCTCATCTGCTGCTGCCGCGCACCGATCTGGGTGCCTTATTCCCCGAGGCGGCGGTGCGCTGGGTAGAACAACGCGGTGGCCAGTTACGGCTAGGCTGCCGGGTCCACGCCCTGAAGCCGTTGGCACAAACGTGGCTTGTGGATGATGAACCCTTTGATGCCGTGGTGCTCGCCACTTCTGCAGAAAATGCGACTCAAGCCCTTATACGGTCTGCGCCGCTAGCTACTAACAACGTAGCAACCCAGATGCACAGCTGGGCCCACATTGCCAGTGCTCTGCGTTTTGAGGCGATTGCCACGGTCTATGCCTGGGGCACTGGTGTGACCTTGCCCCAACCCATGCTGGCCTTGCGCAGCACAATGGCCCACCCGGCCCAGTTTGTCTTTGACCGCGGTCAGCTCGGCGGCCCGGCGGGTTTGCTGGCCTTTGTGGTCAGCGCCAGCCAAAACGATCGCGCCACGCTGCAAGCCCAAGTGCTGCAACAAGCCCAAAACCAACTCCAGTTGGACTTGCAACCGGTACAAACCGTGGTTGAAAAACGCGCCACTTTTGCCTGCACCCCCCAACTCAACCGCCCGCCGGCCCAGATTGCTCCGGGTTTGACGGCCTGCGGCGACTACGTGGCAGGGCCCTACCCGGCAACGCTGGAAGGTGCGGTGCGTAGCGGTTTGGCAGTGAAGTTCTGAGGTAGCGACTCGGATGCAACCGCGTCATGGCGCTGATTCAGACGAGTTTTGCAGTGCCGCTTCGTTGTGGTGCTGATCGGCTGCGTTGTTCTGCTGTTTGGCTACGCTGGGGTTCTGCACGGCAGGGCGACTGGGTTAGGCGCATGCGGTTTTGGAGGGCAATCACGCGCGGGGCGAGGGCTGTGGTGTGCTGATTCCAGGGGACGCACGCCTTACCCTCCAAAGCCCGGTCGCCTGACCCAGCCACCCTGCCTTACGCTGCGGGGATAAGGCAGAAATTACCCAGGATGCAAGCAGGATCACGGCTGCAACTTGTAGCCATTGACTTATTGCATTTTTTAGGATCGGTCGAGATCAGACAAACTGGCTTCGATGCACGTCAACAGCGCCTGTGCCTGTTTCAGACACTCTTGTAGAGCGGCTTGGGACACTAACTCACCATCGTAGTCGCTCAAATTTCGCTGCTTTCGCAGACTGTCCAAAATCCTGATCGTGGTTGCATCAACGTTCAGGGTGTGGCCAAGGCAGGCAATTGCCGTTTAAGTAACAGGATCGAGTTGACCTATCTTTTCCAGGTTAGATAAGTTGGTCGAGTTCATGTTGCGATCCAATCAAAAACAACTTGGGCTTAGCCAGCACGTCCAGCACAAAAGACGACTTTGCTGCCAGTTTGGCTTGCCAGTCAGCCATTGAAAAAACCTTGGGGTTGATTTCGCGCTGCAAAGTCGTCTGCGCTTCATATAAAAGGTTGACCACTTCGCCAAAATCCACGTCGCCAATCACCATGACATCGACATCACTGAGTGCCGTGTCGCGGGATTGCGCAACCGAACCAAACACAAAGGCCACGACAATGCGACTGGCAACAGGCGTCAAAGCCAAAGCCAGAACATCAGCCAAACCGATGGTCTTGCGTAGCAAGGCACTTAGCTCCGCAAATACCGGGTGCCCCGGGTTGGCGCAGTACTGAAGCTGGTTGCCAACACTGTGCCGTTCAAGCAGGCCGGCGCGCTGCAAACGATCAAGCTCCTTGTTCATCGTGCCAGCCACGGTGCCTGTCAGCCGGGCAATTTCCCGAACATGCAAGCGGCGCTGTGGCTGCAAAAGCAACAAAGCCAAGGCCTTGCCACGGTACTGGAGTGGAAACAATAGATCGGATGCCGATTCGTTTGTAGCTTTCATAGCTACGATTGTAGCTTGCCGTTATACACAAGCACTGCAAAAGCGCTTGAAAGTGCACCATGCGTAGCGGCTACCAACCTCGAGGTGCGGTGATTGGGTTAGGCGACCGGGCTTTGGAGGGCAAGGTGCGCGTCCCCTGGAATCGGCACACCACAG
>JAIFMR010000213.1 GCA_020048255.1 Rhodoferax sp.
TTGCGGCGCAGATGGCCGCCATGTTTGCCCAGGATGTGGCTGCGTCGCAGCTCATCGACCCCGCCACCTGGGCCGATCGCCCCTTGCGTTTCAAACTCAAGGAGTGGCTGGCAACCTGGTGGGAGCGCTGGCTGTAGCTGATTCCATTTCCAAATCATTTGTGTCTAGGCGCAAAGCCGCAGGCAGTACCGACGTACGACAAGGCGAAGCAACAACGACACGGATGATTTGGATGTGGAATTACTTGCGGCTAAAGGCTAGGAGAAAAATACCCAATACCACCGAGCCCCCGCTCAGAATCAGGGGCACATTGACCGTCTTTGTCTCTTGCACCTTGAGCTCCAGGGTGCCCAGCTTCAGTGCGGTGGTTTCTTTCGGATAGCTAAAGCCACCATAGGCCAGACCCAGGCCGCCCGCGACGATCAAGAAAATGCCTACCAGTTTGATCGGGTTCATGTATGTCTCCGCAAAAACCGTGAGGTTGACAGGTGTGCGTCTTCGGGTCTGTGCGCCTGCGCACACAGATGCGTTGAGGCGTTGCATGGCAGCGTTGCGGTGATGCACGGCATCTGTGATGTTGTTTGGCCACGTTGTGGTTCTACACGGCCTGGCGACTGGGTCAAGCGCATGCGGTTTTGGATCGAAATCACGCGCGGGGCGAGGGCTGTGGTGTGCGACTACCTGGGGACGCACGCCTTTCGTTCCAAAGCCCGGTCGCCAGACCCAGCCACCATGCCTTACCGTACGTGGAAATACCAAAAATGACATCAAATGAGGCTCTATCCCATATATGCATTGCGCTGAAAGCTATCAAAATAGATAACTCAACGGACTAAATTCAATGCCCATCTAGCACTGGTATGCCAACGGTACCCATGGCTCATCTCATTGACCCCTTGCGTTCCAACAACCTTGAGGTGCGGTAATTGGGTTGGGCGACCGGGCTTTGGAGGGCAAGGCGTGCGCCCCCTGGACTTCGCACACCACAACCCTCACCCCGCGCGTGATTGCCCTCCAAAACCGCATGCGCCTAACCCAGTTGCCGCGCCGGACGCCATGCTGAGCAAATATCTGATGCCACGGCGGCCACCTCACACCATCGAATTGCAACTGCCTGTACCGGAGGTTCGCCAACGCACAGAAATTGCCGCGTCATCAGCGCACAGTTCAGCGTGCCTTCAAATTTTTCAAACCGGAGATCATTGATGAACAACCCCCTGGGACTACGCATTGTCACCACCACATTGGCTGGGGTCATGACCATTGCCATGGTGGCCTGCAACAAGCCTGCAGACGCCACCAATCCGCCACCGCCCAACACCACCCTCGGTACCGAGCTGGATGACAGCGTGGTCACCACACGCGTCAAGTCTGTACTGCTGGACGACGCCGACACCAAGAGCTTCGACATCAAGGTCGAGACTCACAAGGGCGAGGTCATGCTCAGCGGCTTTGTTGACAACCCAACCCAGATGGACCACGCCATGGCCATCGTGCATGGCGTCGAAGGCGTGAAAAGTGTGGACAACAAAATCAGTCTCAAGTCGGGCACCAGCACGGTTGGCAACAAGCTGGACGATTCCGTGATCACCGCCAAGGTCAAAGCCGCCCTGATTGGCGACTCCGAGATCAAAAGCAGTGATATTGCGGTGATCACCCGCAAAGGCGAAGTCCAGCTCAGCGGCTTCGTCAACAACCAGTCACAAATCGTCCGCGCGGTTGAAATCACCCGCACGGTTGAGGGTGTGACCCAGGTCGGTAACGAAATGACTGTTAAAAAATAAGGTGGAAAAAACGATGAGTATCCTGACCAACTTCAAAGCCGTGGCCAGCGTGTCTGCGGTGGTATTTCTGGGGGCCTGCGCCGAGATGCCACCCCCTGCCAATTCCGTCACCAACACCTACCCGCAGACCAGCGGCGCCCGCGTCCTGTACGGCGTAGTGCAATCGATTGACCTGATTGCGCAGACCGGTTCGCCTGGCGGCACCATTGGCCTGGGCACAGTGGCCGGCGCTGTGGTGGGTGGCATTTTGGGCCATCAAGTAGGTGGTGGCAGTGGCAACACTGCGGCCACCGTGCTCGGTGCAGCGGGCGGCGCCTACGCCGGCCACAACCTGGAAAAGCGCAACGATCCGGTGACCACCAGCAACGCTTTCAGATTCACTATCCGCCTGAACGATGGCACCTACCAGGCCATCACCCAAACCAGCAACGCCGACATCCGCGTGGGTGACCGGGTGCTGATCGACAACGGCACCGTGCGGCGTTATTGAACTGGCCGATTGCGCTGGCCTGTCGATCTGACAAATTTGACCGGGCTAGCGGTGATGCACATCACTCAGCAGCCGGTCAATCTCTTTCTTGACCACGCCATAACACTCGCAGGCACGCACCTCCAAGGCGGTGCGGTCCAGCATGCTGATGTGGCCGCGCCGGTAGCTGATGCAGCCCGCTGCCTGCAAATGTCCGGCGGCGTCAGTCACGCTCTCGCGCCGTACCCCGAGCATGCTGGCCACCAGTTCCTGCGTCATGATCAGTTCGCGGTTGGGCACCCGGTCGTGCGTCAGCAGCAACCAGCGGCACAGCTGTTGCTCTACCGAATGGTGCCGGTTGCACACGGCGGTTTGGGCCATCTGGGTCATCAAGGCCTGGGTGTAACGCAGCAGCAGGCGCTGCAACACGCCACCCCGGTTGAACTCCTCCTTCAGGGTGATGCGGTCCAGCCGGTAAGCCTGGCCGGCGGTTTGCACCACGGCCGAACTCGACGTCGTGTCGCCGCCCATGAACAGCGATATACCCACCACACCCTCATTGCCAACCCCCGCGGTCTCGGCGGACGCACCCGACTCTGTCACATAGTGCAGTGACACGATCGAGGTGGTCGGAAAGTAGACGTGGCGCATTTGTGTGCCGGGCTCATAGAGCATTTGCCCCAGCGCCATGGGCACGCGTTCCAGATGCCCGGCCAGGAGCTCAAAATCTAGCGCCGGCAATGCGGCCAACAAGTGATTTTGGCTTGGACTGTGAAGTGTGGTCATTTTGTATCTCCCTGCCGTTGATTCATCGCTTGGGGCTGACGTCCACACCAATGCCGCGGTAACCAATAAAACAACTCGAGCGGTTGAACATCGGCTCGCCACTCACCTTGAACACCTGTTGCGTGCCGTCCTCCAGCAGACGGTGAAAGGTGAAGTCCAAAAACGGTTGCCTATCGGCAATCGTGGCCCGCAGGGTTTCCTGCTCGGCCTCGTTCCAGCCGGTCGAAGATCCGGGTCGTTGATGCTGACCATCCAGGCTCTCGACTTGCATGCCGAGCATTTCCAGTACCGGGCCTGACACCTTGGTGAACTGCCCTTGTGCATCCTGCTCCCAGTACCAGTCCGAGGCCAGTTCCGTCAGGCTGCGGTAGCGCGCCTCGCTCTCGCGCAATTCGGCGGTGCGCTCGGCCACGGTTTCTTCCAGCTCGCGGTTGTAGTTGGCCAGCTTTTTGTACAACAGACGCACTTCCAGCATGTTGTGGATTCGGGTCTTGACCTCCACCAAATCAAACGGCTTGCTGATGAAGTCTTTGGCACCGGTCTGCAAGGCACGCAACTTGTGCCCCGGCTGAGCCGTGAGCACAATCACCGGCAAGTAGGCGTCCACCAGGTTGGCTTTCAAAGCTTCCATCACCTGAAAACCGTCCATCACGGGCATTTGCAGGTCCAGCAAAATCAGGTCATAGGCGTTTTGCCGATGCAGCGCGCCAACCTCCTCCGGCAGCATGGTGGATGACACCTGGGTGTAACCCGCGTCACCCAGCAGTTGGGTGAGCAACTGCACGTTGGCAGCCTGGTCATCCACAATCAAAATGCTGGCATGAAGGATATCGAGGGTCAGGTTCATGGAGTTTCCTTGTCTTTTTAAATGGCTTTTTTCACTATAACTAACAGAGCAAATAACGCTTTACTCATCAGGTCTACAGGTCATTTTTATACTTATCTTTGGGTACCTGATCAACTCTCGCTGCCAGACCGGTACCCGGGGTCTGGCTCAGGCCCATGCGCACAATCTGCTGCGCGATGTCTTCAGGTGACAACACAAAGTCAATGCAGCCACTCTCGATCGCGCTCTGCGGCATGTCGGGCTGCTTGGCGGTGGCGGGCTTTTGGGCAATGGTGATACCGCCGGCCTCCTGGATGGCACACATCGCGCTGGCACCGTCCCCGTCGTAGCCCGAGACAATCACCGCCATCAGCTGTCCATCCCAATGGCCGGCCAGTGAGCGCAAAAACACTGTGATCACATCCGGCCAGCCGCGCGGTTTGGAGATGGGCACAAGGTGAAAGCGGCCATCAGCCACATGCAAATCGCGGTTCGCCGGGATGATGAACACCTGGTTGGGCTGCACCTCCATGGCTTCGGTAATCAACACCACCGGCATGCTGGAAAAGCGTATCAACACCTCGTGCAATTGGGTCGGCACCAGGGTGATGTGGTTGACAATGACCAGAGCCACGTTCATGTCGGGTGGCAGGTTTTGCAGCAGCCGGATGTAGGCGTCGAGCCCGCCCGCTGAGCCCCCGACACAGACGATGGGGAAATTCTTCATGGCTTGGCCTCGCTGAGTTGCAGATCGAACCAGAACAAGCTGCCCACCCCCACCGTGCTGCTGGCGCCAATGCGCCCGCCCATCATCTCCACCAGCCGCTTGCTCACCACCAGGCCAATGCCGGTGCCCTCCAGCGCACCGGCTTCCTGTCCCAGGCGGTTGAACGGCTGAAACAACTGTGTTAACTGATGTGCCGAGAGGCCCAACCCACTGTCTTGCACACTGATGCGCACACGCTGGTTCGGCTGCAAGCTCCAGCTCACGTTCACCTGGCCCTGCACCCGGTTGTACTTGATGGCGTTGGACAGCAGATTGATCACCACCTGCTTGAGACGGCGCCGGTCGGCCAGCACCTGGCAGGGTTGCAACAGATCCGGAAAGCTGATCTGTATGCCACTGCTGGCAGCCTGGGGGGCGATCATGATCTGGCAGTCCGCCAACACCTCACTCAGGGACTCTGGCCCCAAGTTCAGAGCCAGTTTCCCGGACTCGATGCTGGCCAGGTCCAGAATTTCGTTGACCAGTTCCAGCAAATACCAACCGCCATGAAGAATCTGGTCCAGGGCTGACTTTTGCATTTTGGTGGGTGCCGGGTTGCCCGCATCGATCAGTTGGGCAAATCCCAAAATGGCATTGAGTGGCGAACGCAGCTCGTGGCTCATATTGGCCAGAAAGTCCGACTTGGCCAAGTTGGCCTTGTCAGCCACCTGCCGCAGGTTTTGTAATTCCACGTTCTTCGCCTGCAGAGCGGCTTCAAGCTGCTTTTTTGCAGTGATGTCTTTGAGCATGACGCGCAGGGTAGACACCCCCTCGCTGTTCTTGCTGCCATTGATCGCCAGGCTGACCCAAATGGGGGTGCCATCGGCTTGGGTCATCTGCAGCTCACAGGAATGCGTCAACTCGAACTCACGCACCTGCTGACAACACTGGTGGTAGGCCGGCAGCTGGGCGTGCACGACGAAACGTGTGATGGACCGATTCACCAGCTTGTTGCGCGGCACACCCAGCAAGTGGCCCACCGTCAGATTGGCTTCAAGAACGATGCCCTCGTCATTCACGGTGCAATACCCCACGGGCGCCAGGTCATACAGATCGAAATAGCGCTCACGGGCCAGCTCCAGCTCAACCTGCACGCGCCGCAGCTCCTCGTTTTGCGACTCCAGTTCCACCTGGTGCACCCGCAGCTCGTGGAACAACAGCTGCACATCCTCGGGCTTCATCTCATTGATGGTGTCCAGCGGCAACACCACCTCATAAAGCCGGTTGTCCTGCGCCCGGCGCCGCAACAACTTCAGAGCGTCAATTGAAATGACTTCCGTGTCGACCGACCGGCTCACCGGGATCATGGCTGCACCTGCGGATTCACATTGGTATTCGCATTCCCAAGCCACTTGTGCTGGTACTGCGCCAGCATGTCGGCCGGTGCTGCTGCAGCGCCAAAAAAGTCACCTTGAAAGACCTGGCAACCCAGGCCCACAAAAAAGTGGCGCTGCGCCGCCGTGCTGATCCCTTCGGCCAGCCCCGGCACCCCCAGACTGAAACCCAGCGCCAAAATGGCGCGGGCTATCACGGCCACACTTTCATCGATCAGCACCGCCTGCACCATGTGCCGGCCGATCTTGAGTTGCACCAGCGGCAAGCGCTTGAGGTGCGCCAAGGACGGAACCCCCACCCGGAAGTCGTCCAGGCAAAAACCCACCCCCAGGGCGCGCAGCGTGTTCATCTTGAGAATCACTGCCTCCACATCGTTGACCAGCGCGCCTTCAGCCAACACCAGAATCAGTTGCGCGGCCGGTGCCCCGGTTTGCGCCAACACACTGGCCACACTGTCGGCAAAGTCAGCCTGGGCCAACTGGCTGGCGCCAATATTCACCGCCAGCGTCAAGGCGGCTGTCTGCGGGTCCTGGGCCCAGGCCAATAGTTGTTGGCAAGCCGCCTGTAACGCCCAGCGCCCCAGGGGCAGCACCATGCCGGACTCTTCCGCCAGGCCCATGAAGGTGTCGGCGCTCATCAGGCCTTGGCGGGCGTGGTGCCACAGCACCTGCGCCTCGGCACCCACCGCCCGGCCCTGGGCATTGAGCTGAATCTGGCAGTGCAGCACAAATTCTTCATCCAGCAAACCCTGGCGCATGTCGACCGCCAGCGTCTCATGCGCCTGCAGCTCCAACAGCATCTGCTGGTCAAACAGGCACATGATGTTGCGCCCCTGGGATTTGGCACGGTACATGGCCAGGTCAGCTTTGCGCAGCAGGTCACTCACCGGCTCCTGGTCGCCCAAAAACACAACCACACCCGCGCTCAGGGTGCTGTCATAGGCATGGTCGTTCAAGTCGTAGGTCTGGCTCAGTGCGTCCAGCATCTTGTTGGCCACCTTGCGTGCCTGCGCTTCTGCCTCGGCGCTCTCATGACCCAGTGCATTGAGCAACACCACAAACTCGTCGCCCCCAAAGCGCGAGACGCAGTCGCCCTCTTGCACGCAAGGCAGCAGCCGTTGGCTGACCTGACGCAGCAGCACATCCCCCACATCGTGCCCCAAGGTGTCATTGAGCTGCTTGAAGCGGTCAATGTCCAGAAACATCAGGGCGCAATGGCTGCGTGTGCGCTCACTCGCCAACCGGGACTGTTGCAGGCGGTCCAGCAACAAGCGCCGGTTGGCCAGGCCGGTCAAGGCGTCGTACAGCGCAAAGGATTGCAGCGTGTTGACGGTTTTTTCCAGCTGCCGGTACTTCAGCCGAACTTCCAGCATGTTGTGAACCCGGCTCAAGAGTTCAGCGGCTTCGAAGGGCTTGACGATGAAATCCTGGGCACCTGCGGCCAGCGCCCGCAACTTGTAGTCGGCCTGCACGGTGATGGCCATCACCGGCGCATAGCTGCCGTGCTCCATATCTTTCAAGGCGTTCATCACCTGAAAACCATCCATGCCTGGCATTTGCAGGTCCAGCAGAATCAGGTCGTAATGGTGGGTGCTGTGCAGCTGACACACCGCATAGGGGTCGTGGGTGGCACTGACGCAGCGGTACCCTGCACCTTGCAGCAAATACTCCAACAGTTTCACGTTGGCATCGCGGTCATCCACGATCAAAATGCCCGCGTCTAACAGGCCGTTATCGCCGGACATCAAATCGGCCTCCCTTCTGTGTCATGGGTGGGTTCAAGTTTGGCCCTGTCCAGTCCGGCATCCAGCGCCGCCATGAACTCGCTCACCCTGATCGGCTTGGTCAGGTAACGGAAAAAGCCCGCTGCCAAGCCTTTGTCAATGTCACGGGGCATGGCATTGGCGCTCAGGGCCAGCACCGGAATATGCACCGTGGTCGGGTCGTCTTGCAGAATCTTCAGGGCCTGAAAGCCATTGATCCCGGGCAGGTTGATGTCCATCAAAATCACATCCGGCTGAAAATCCCGCGCCATCGCCACACCGCGCATGGCGTCTTCGGCGCCAAACAAGCGCAGGTCGGGGCGCCGGGCAATCAACTGCTCCACCAGCTCCATGTTGGCCCGGTTGTCTTCCACATACAGCAGGCTGCGCACATGACCCGCCACCGCTGTGTTGTTGGCAGTAGTCAAAGCCAGCTCGGGCAGCTCATCCTGAAACTGTGGCGCGACCGTCAAGGCCAGTTCGATCCAGAACACACTGCCCACACCCACGGTGCTGGCCACACCGATGCTGCCGCCCATCTGTTCCATCAGGCGCTTGCTCACCACCAGGCCAATGCCTGTGCCTTCCTCTTCACTGTCCTGTTTGCCCAGCCGATTGAAGGGTTGGTACAGCTGGGCCATGTTGGCATCGGTCAAGCCGAACCCGGTGTCATGCACGCTGATGCGCAGGCATTGCGGTATGTGGGCGGTGCAGGTGACATCCACCCGGCCCCCCATGCGGTTGTACTTGATGGCGTTGGACAACAAATTGATCATCACCTGCTTCAGCCGGGTTCGGTCCGCCGTCACAAAACAGGGCGAGGCGATTTCGGGAAAGTGCAGGTGAATGTCTTTCTTTTGCGCCAGGGGCTCCACCAGCGTGTGGCAGTCCAGCAGCACTTCTGGCAGCGACACCGATTCCCGGGACAGCGACAGTCTCCCGGACTCGATCAGCGCCAGGTCCAGCACCTCGTTGATCAGCTCCAGCAAATACCAGCCGGCCTTGAGAATCTGCTGGATGCTGGCCACCTGGCCCGCCGTGGGCGGTGGCTGGCTGGTCTCCATCAGTTGGGCAAAGCCCAGAATGGCATTCAGCGGTGAGCGCAGTTCGTGGCTCATGCTCGACAGAAAGTCCGATTTCGCCTGGTTGGCCTTGTCGGCCACGGCACGGGCACTCTCAAGCTCGGTATTCTTGTCGCGCAGCACCTGGTCGAGCCGGGCCCGCTCAACTTCTGCCGCCTTGCGCGCCGTGTTGTCGGTGCCAATCAGCAGGTAGCCAATGATGGCACCGGCATCGTCACGCAGGGCCGTCACCGACACCACCGCCGGGAAGCGGCTGCCGTCCTTGCGGATGTAGGTCAGCTCGTAAATGTCTTCAATGCCGCGCGAGGCCTTGAACA
>JAIFMR010000025.1 GCA_020048255.1 Rhodoferax sp.
CCAGGTTGATCACCCGTCCGCCCTCGGCCATGTAGGCACACATGGGTGAGTTGGCTTCTTCCTTGTCAAGAATTTGCACCTGGTTCCAGCGGGCGGTCTGGCTGAAAGCGGATTCACCCTTGACGCGCATCCACAAACCGCCGGCGGGACTCTCTAACATTTCAGCCAGACCACGTACCACCTGCTGGCCCAGTTCCTGGGGTGAGTTTTTGGCCGACAGCGCGCGCGTAAATTTGAGCCACTCTTCACGGTAGTCGTAGCGGTAGCGGAAAAAATGCTTGCCCAAGAACACCCGCAACTTGGCGCGCATGGTGCCCGACAAGGCCAGCATCACCAGCACAATCAGCGCAAACACCATCAAACCCAGTTGCAGCGCGCGCCCCCATTCACCGCCAAAGTAGCGCACGTAGTAGCCCACGCCTGAAATAAAGATCAGATACAGGCCGGCAATCAACAGGGTGGCCGAATGGAAAGCCGCCTTGGGCGAAAGCTGGATCTTGGCAATCCAGTCACTGCGCCGGGTACTGGAGAGCAGCAGCAACGGCACCATCAGGGCGTGCACGGCGCCGCGAATGCTCAAGGCGTCTTCATCCGGACGATTGAACAAAACCGCTTGCGAAAACAAATACAAGTCGAACAAAAAGGTACCGGCCAGGCCCAGCGTCAGGGGTTTGATGTTCCAGCGGGAGTCTTCTGTGGCATTGCGAAAAACTTGCTCCAGCAGCACCAAGGCAAATACCGGCATGGCCATGGCGCCAAACAACATCCAGCGCGCCGGGTCACCCCAGGCGGTCACGGCAAAAGTTGCCAGGCCCAGTGCCAATAGCCCGGCAGCCACCAAGGCAATCGCCCAAAAGACCAGCCAGCCGGCGTTGCGCGCACTGGCCCGTGGCCCTTTGGCGCGCATCAGGATCAGCAAAAAAGCGTACCAGCTGCCATACCGCACCTGGTCGGTCAGGCTGGCCCAGACAGCAAACGAGGGCTTCTGGGTGACCACCAGCAAGAGTTCCGAGCCGCCCCAGAGTGCGCTCAAGGCCGCAGCGGCCAACACCGCCACCTTGGACAACTCCTGTGGCCGGTGCAGGTAACCCATCTGGAGCAAACGCAGCGCAAACACTGCGTAAAAGGCGGCCGCCAAGGCACCGCTCCAGGCGGTGAGATCAGGATTCACCAACACGCCCAGCGGTGCCGGCATGGTCAGCCTACTGCGCGCCTTTGCGCATCACTACCACGCCGATGGTCTCAAACATGATCACAATGTCCAGCAGCAGGGAGTGATTCTTGACGTAGTACAGGTCGTACTGAAGTTTTTCGGCGGAGTCTTCCACCGAGGCCCCGTACTGGTAACGCACCTGCGCCCAACCGGTGACACCCGGCTTGACACTGTGACGCACGGCGTAGTACGGAATTTCCTGGGTGAGCTTGTCGACAAAGAACGGGCGCTCCGGCCGTGGCCCGACCATGCTCATGGAGCCGCCCAACACGCTGAAGAGTTGCGGCAACTCATCAATACGCACTTTGCGAATAAACCGGCCCACACGGGTGACCCGGTCATCCGAAGCGGAGGCCCAGCGCGGCTTGCCGTCTTTTTCGGCGTCTGTGCGCATACTGCGAAATTTGACAACATTGAACAGCCGACCGTTTTGCCCGACACGCTCTTGCAGGTACAGAATGGGGAACCCGTCCTCTATCAAAATGAAGACCACGGTGATGAGCATGATCGGCAGCGTCAGCACAATCAAAAACGTGGCGCAGACAATGTCAAAAATCCGTTTGACAAAAGCCCGAATCCAACCCGAGCCAAAACCATCACCAAAAATCAGCCACCCCGCGGACAAAGACTCAAGCCGAATTTGTCCCAGGGTTCGCTCGAAATGGGTGGCAATATCAACCACCCGAACGCCCTGCAATTTGCAATCAAGCAGCTCGCGCAGTGGCATGCTGCCCCCACGGCGCTCGGTCAAGGCCACCACAATTTCGTCAACCTGTTGTTCGGTGACGATGTCGGTCAGAGAATTGGTCATGGACAGCAGGCCCCAAGCCGACACCATGGCCTCTTGTTCGTTGGGGCCAGCGTAATAACCCACCAGGTCAATCGTCGGGTCTGATTTCAGCAGGGCCGTCCCGACCATCTTGGCGCGCGGACCGGTGCCAAAAACCAACACCCTCTGGCGCATCAGACTGCTGGGCGTGATGTAGGTCACGTACACACGCAAGGTCAATATCAAGGCAATCGCGGTGGTCAAAGACAATCCGAAGGACCTTGGATTGGCCACCTGCGTGGACAACAGAAAGATCACTGGCAGCATACATAACAAGGCCAGCACAGCACGCGCACTGGTTTGGCCCAATGAGCGGTTGTGCACACGCTGGTAAAAACCCAGACTGGCACCGATGGTCAGCATGGACCCCGCCAAAACCAGAAAGGTGCTGGCGATCATCGGCCCCAACATGGCAGCTGAACCGCCCTGCAGCACTACTGTGGTGACCACAATCAAAAAAACCAGCACCAGATCCATGGCGATCTGAAACAAGGTTCTCTTGTGGAAATAGTGATTAAAAATTTTGATCATAGAACCCTCTACCCCGTGAGATACCCGTGATGTCCACCGGCCCAATGAACCCAGCCAGGTACCCCGACCAAGCAAGCTGACATACAGACGGTATTCATCTAAGCAAACTTCATACCCCGCCTGAGGTCCGCGCTTTGAACTCGCATTATGACCAGAAAAAGCCGGGGTTTACCCGCCAGTTTTTGGCCTTTCATGGGTCTCCGTGGGCAACTGTCGGCAGTTTTGGCCCTGCCGTGGCAAGCTCCAGCGCCACAAACAACAGCAAGAAGAACAAAAATGCGACGCGCGGCACATCCATCACACTGCTCACCAAACCCACCAGCAGCACCGCCACCAGGGACGCCGCCAGGTAGGGTGCCAGCGTGTGTGCTCGGGTGGCACCGAAAACCAGCTGCCATAGCGCGTAAGCCAGCAGCAGCAGCAGCGCGATCAAATTCACCACGCCACGCTCGACCAGCACCTCTAGCAACAAATTGTCCAGATGCCAGGGCTCGAAATACGACTGTGCCGCAGGAAACCAGTGCGCCAGACCTTGAGAAAAATCGCCATTGCGCAACAAAGGTGGCTGACCCGGGCTGATGAGCAGCAGGTTACCCACGTCGGCTTGACCGGCCGCGTTGGCCACCGCCATGGAAAACATCTTGAGCCGGGGGGCATACCAAGGAGACAGCTTGAGCGCCGGCCCCTTGAACGCCACCTTGAGGGGCTGCCAAACCGGTTGACCCCCCACCATGACTGGGTTGACCCGCACAAAGGCCGCCTGGCAGTCGCGGTCATAAAGCAAATGCCGCTCACACAAAAACAGCTCCAGGTCGGTTTTTTGATCTACCCGAACATCCAGACGCAGCAAAAATGGGCCACGCACGGACGAATCAACGCGCTGCGTCAGTTCATACGCGCCGGCCAACTGCGCGCGTGTTGGGGGGCCGAGCAGGGTGGCAAAGGTGGCGGGGCTGGAACCAACAACCTGTTCAACACCCCACTTGACATCACCAGAAAATTCCCCCTGGGGACCCTGCGCCGCGTAGTTGGCGGGCAAGCGGCCCAGGCCCTTGCCCAGCAGCCAATCAGCGGGGCTCTCCAGCAGGTCCACCCCCTGTTGCCAGTGCTCCATGCGGCTGGACAAATCCTTTTCAGCACTGGCCAGACGCTCGGTCATGAAGGTGCCCCCCATCAACACGGCAGCCACCTCCAGCACCAGCGCGACAGACAACAACACCCCAGCGGGGGTACGCCACCCCCATGCCGCCCCATACTGGCGCAAACGCTGAACGGCACTCTGCGGATGCTTTTGGTGCTTCTGTAACCATAGCAAACTAGCCAGTAACAGCAGGGGCAAAGCGATTGCCAGATACACACCGCGGGCAAAGGTGGTCAGGCAGGCGTACCCCACCAACAGCGCCACCACCGCCAGGCCAGCCCACACACCGGGGCGCCGTGTCGCCAACAAGGCCCACACCACAAAAGGGGTGGTCATGACCAGGTAGGCGTCTATGGCCGCACCCCCGACATGCATCTCCCAAAACAGGGCCACCGTACGGTAATGCGCAGAAAAATCCACCGCGCCAGGAAAAGCCGCGCGCTCCCAGAGGGTCGCCAGCGCCACCAGGGTCAGCCCGGTGACAACCCCCTTGGCCAGCAGCGCTGCTGCCACCGAAGTGGACGGCGTCAACTGCCCACGCAGCAAGGGGATGAACAACAGGGCAAAACCCAGACTCTTGAAAACCCGCCAGCTGTTCAACGCGTCGCCGTACCCGGCGAACCAGTCAAACCTGAACCCCCCAGCGTCGGCAACACCACGCGCCAGCGCCAGCGCCGTGCTGGTGGCCAGCAATACCAACAGGCCGTTTAAAAAAAGACTGCGCCTGAAGACAGCGTTTGAAAAATGACGGGGTGAACTCGGGGCATCCTGAGCGGCAACAGACAACCAGGCCAGACGGGCATAAGCCCCCGCCAGTGTGCCCAACAACAACAGGTCAAACTCTTCAAAGACAAGCCAGCCCGACCAGGTCGAAAAGTTCAACAAGGGCAAAAGCGCAGGCACCACCCACCACCAAAGATGGGGCCACCAGACCACCAAGATGGTCCAAATACACAGCGCAGCCAAACTCGCCATGGGCGACAAGGGGTGATGCCAAGCCAGTGCCAAGCCGGCCAACAGGCACAGCGCGGCCGCAGCAGCCGCGAGAAAACGCGTGAAAGACGTCAAAAGAATGCCAACAACATCAGCAAAACACCATACGGAAAAGCCACGGTGGGCCGCATGGCGCTGCGCGCGTATTCCAGCAGCAGGCCGGCAAGGCCCGGTCGCTTGGCCAGCCACTGGGAATACAGTTGATACGGCTGGCACTGGGCCTGATCACCAAGCTTGAGGGCTTGCTCCAGCACCCCCAAGCGATCCGCCAAACGACCCTGCCAGGTTTTTAACATGGCTTCTTGAAACCACAAAATCAACAAAAAGACACCCAGCAGCGTCGAGTCCAGCGCCACCATCAGACCCAAGGCAACCAGGCCCACGGCCAGCAATTTAATGTGCAGCGCGCTTTTCTCATAAGCCTCGTGGTTGTTTTGCAGGGTGTTCCACTCCTGCGCTAAATGCTCATTCATCGTGGCACATCCTCCATCCAGGCGGGCTTGCGCTTTTGCAAAAAGGATTGCACTCCCTCCTTGCCATCGGCGCTGGCGCGGATGCTGGCGATACCTTGCACGGTGTGGGCAATCAAGGTGGCGTCGATATTTTTGCCGGCCACATCGTGCAGCAAGGTTTTGCATTCCTTCACAGCGTTCGGGCTGGCGCTGACCAGCGCCTGGGTGATCTCGGCCAGCGTGGCATCGAGTTGCTCAGCGCTGACCACCGCGTGCACAAAACCAATGCGAAGCGCCTGCGCCGCATCAAAACGCTCAGCGGTCAAAAAGTAGCGGTGCGCCGCGCGTGCGCCCATGGCGCGAATCACATAGGGGCTGATGGTGGCGGGGTACAGGCCCAGCTTGACTTCGCTCAGGCAAAAGTTGGCGGCTTCCACACTGACCGCCATGTCACACGCGGCCACCAGGCCCATGCCACCCGCATAGACATCGCCCTGGATCCGCGCCACGGTAGGCTTGGGGCAGGTAAAAATCACCCGCAGCATCTCGGCCAGCTGCGCAGCATCCGCCAGATTTTCAGCATGTGTGTAATCGGCCATGCGGCGCATCCAGTTCAGGTCGCCGCTAGCACAATGACGCGGATTTGCGGGTCTTGGCCTAGTCGGGTGAAAGCTTGCGTGAGCTCCGCAATCACCTCGTCGTTGAAAGCGTTGCGGACCTCGGGGCGACTCAATGTGACATTGGCCACCGCACCGGCTTCAATCTTCAATGTGCTCATGTCGGTCATCTTCCTCGGGCTTGTGTGAGTTACATCCTGAACAAACCAAACCGGGTATCTTCAATGGGTGCGTTGCGGCTGGCACTCAAGCCCAGCGCCAGCACACGGCGGGTGTCGGCGGGGTCGATGATGCCATCGTCCCACAGGCGGGCGGTGGCAAAGTACGGGTGACCCTGCTCCTCGTATTGGCGGCGTACTGGGGCTTTAAAGGCTTCCTCTTCTTCCATGCTCCATTGCCCACCCTTGCCCTCAATGCCATCGCGGCGCACCGTGGCCAGCACGCTGGCGGCCTGCTCGCCACCCATCACCGAAATACGGGCATTCGGCCACATCCACAAGAAACGCGGGCTGAAAGCGCGGCCGCACATACCGTAATTGCCCGCGCCAAAACTGCCACCAATGATGATGGTGAACTTGGGCACGGCGGCGGTGGCCACCGCGGTGACCATCTTGGCGCCGTTGCGGGCAATGCCTTCGTTCTCATATTTGCGCCCGACCATGAAGCCGGTGATGTTCTGCAAAAACACCAGCGGAATCTTGCGTTGGCAGCACAGCTCAATGAAGTGGGTGCCTTTCAAGGCCGATTCACTGAACAAAATGCCGTTGTTGGCGATGATGCCCACCGGCATGCCTTCAATGCGCGCGAAACCGCAGACCAGGGTGGTGCCAAAGCGTGACTTGAACTCATCAAAGTCTGAGTCGTCGACGATGCGGGCGATGATTTCACGCACGTCAAACGGTTTGCGGGTGTCCACCGGAATCACACCATACAACTCTTCTGCTGCGTATTTAGGAGCTTTTGGCGCATGATCCGCCTGGGCTAGAGGCTTATTTTTATATAAATTCTTGACGGACTGCCGGGCCAACGCCAGCGCGTGCATGTCGTTTTGGGCCAGATGGTCCGCCACGCCGGACAGGCGCGTGTGCACGTCGCCACCGCCCAGGTCTTCGGCCGTGACCACCTCACCGGTGGCGGCTTTCACCAGCGGCGGGCCACCCAGAAAGATCGTGCCCTGGTTCTTGACGATGATGGCTTCGTCACTCATCGCCGGCACATAGGCACCGCCTGCCGTGCAACTGCCCATGACCACGGCAATTTGGGCAATGCCTTGGGCGCTCATGGTGGCCTGGTTGAAGAAGATGCGGCCAAAGTGTTCGCGGTCGGGGAAGACTTCGTCCTGGTTCGGCAAATTGGCGCCACCCGAGTCCACCAGATAAATGCAGGGCAAGCGGTTTTGCTGCGCCACTTCTTGCGCGCGCAAATGCTTCTTGACCGTCATGGGGTAATAGGTGCCGCCTTTGACCGTGGCGTCATTGCAGACAATCATGCAGTCCACGCCACTGACGCGCCCAATACCCGCCACGATGCCGGCCCCGGGGGCGCTGTCGGTGCCATCGCGGTCCGGGTACATGCCCAAAGCCGCCAAGGGCGAGAGTTCCAGAAACGGCGTGCCGGGGTCCAGCAGCATTTGCACCCGGTCCCGCGGCAGTAGCTTGCCACGCGCTGTGTGTTTGGCGCGGGCAGCATCCCCACCACCCTGCTCCACTTGGGTCACTTTGGCGTTGAGATCATCGACCAAGCCGCGCATGGCGGTGGCGTTGACCTGAAAGTCACTTGAGCGGGGATTGAGTTTTGTCTCCAGAGCGGACATGGCATTCTTTCAGTGGGTCAAACAATTCGTCGTCGAAAAGGAGCATTGTGCACAGACCCAGGCGTACCGGTCAGACGGCCGCCAGCAGCCCAGGCAATTGCCCCATGTGATCAAACACCCGGCTGGCACCGGCCTGCAGCAAGGGCGCGGCACCCGTGGGTTGCGGGCAGTAGGCCCAAACGCATGCCCCGGCGGCCACGCCCGCCGTGATGCCCACGGTGGTGTCTTCAATCACCAAGCACTGTTCACCCGGTACCGTCAGTTGGGCCGCAGCGGCCAGATAGACGTCGG
The DNA here is from genome assembly GCA_020048255.1 of Rhodoferax sp. Lineage (GTDB taxonomy): Bacteria > Pseudomonadota > Gammaproteobacteria > Burkholderiales > Burkholderiaceae_C > Rhodoferax. Next base: position 7,881 of record JAIFMR010000025.1, read on the forward strand.
GAGCGGGTTTGGACCTGGGCATCTCGTGCCCACTGAACACCCGGCCGGCAAAGTAGCTCATCAAACCCACCTGGTTCAGCATCATCTCCACCTTGAAACGATCAGCGCCTGACGCGCAGGCGATTTGCCCGCCAGTGTGCGAAAAAGCCGCCTGCACAGCCGCCTGCGCGCCGGGAATGATCTGCAACTGCTCACGCAGAGCCTGATTGCGTCGCTGGTAAAAAGTCTGCAGCCAGGCCTCGGTCAACGGCTGCCCAGTGCGGGACTCAATCGTTAAACGCTCCTCACGCACGGTTTTGCCAATAAAGTAGCCCATGCACTCGGCCAGCGTCATGGACCAACCGGCTTCGTCCAGCAGGTCGCGCAGCACGCCACAGGTCAGGGCCTCACTGTCCACCAGCACGCCGTCACAGTCAAACAGGATTGCTTTGAATTTCATAGCTATTGACGCTTATTCCACAGGGGCCAAAGGCACTTTTTATCGATAACCATCTACCCGTGTGCTGGACCGCTCAGCGGCGCCAGAACTGCGGAACAAACAGCACCATCACCGCCAGCAGTTCCAGCCGCCCGACCAGCATGCCAATGGTGCACACCCAGGTCTGAAAGTCATTGAGCGAGGCAAAACTGCCCGTTGGCCCTATGCTACCCAGCGCCAGCCCGATGTTGTTGACCGAAGCCACCACAGCCGACATGGCGCTCACCAAATCCATGCCACTGATCAACAGCAGCATGGTCAACCCGATGTGGGTGGCTATAAAAATCAGCATGAAAGCCACCACCGAAGCCATGACCTGTGGCCCGATCACGGTACCCCCGAGCGTCACCGGATTGACCATGCGCGGGTGAATGGCCAGCACCAGTTCACGCCGGGCCTGCTTGAACAGCAAAATCATGCGCACCATCTTCATGCCTCCGCCGGTGGAACCCGCACAGGTGGCAAAACTGCCCAGCGCCAGCATCCAGAGCGGCGCGAACACCGGCCATTGCGAGTAGTCCTGCGTGGCATAACCTGTGGTGGTGGCGAACGACACCACATGAAACACCACCGCCCGCAGGGTGTGCCCCAACGAGTCATAGGTTTGCCCTTGCCACAAAACCACCGTCAAGACCAGCACCGACCCCAGCAACACACCAAGGTAAGCACGCACCTCGGCGTCGCGCAGCAGCGACCGAAAGGATTTTGTTCGCCACACCACAAAATAACGCGCAAAACTCACCCCCGCCAGCGTCATGAAGACGATGGCCACGCCCTCGATCAAAGGCGAATTGAAATACCCCAAGCTCGCGTCGTGCGGCGACAGGCCACCCAAGCCCATGGTGGAACACATGTGCATGAAGGCATCGGCCCAACTCATGCCGGCCCACCGGTAAGCCAGAAAACAAGCCGCTGAAAACACAAAGTAAACGCGCCACAGGCCGCGCGCGGTCTCGGCAATGCGTGGGGTGAGGCGGTCGTCCTTGATCGGGCCGGCGGCTTCTGCCTTGTAAAGCTGCACGCTGCCCAGCCCCAGCAGTGGCAACACCGCCACCACCAGCAAGATGATGCCCAGCCCGCCGAACAATTGCAGCAAACATCGCCACACATTCACCGACACCGGTAACCTGTCGAGCCCTGACAAAATAGTGAAGCCCGTGGTGGTGAAACCACTCACCGCCTCAAAGTAGGCATCGGTCCAGCTCAGCCCCGGAATCGCCAGCATCAACGGCACCGCAGACAGCGCAGGCAATACCGACCACACCAGATTCACCAGCAAAAATCCGTCACGTGGCTGCAATTCGCGTCGCTGGCGCTGTGTCGCGGCCCATAAGGCCAGCCCCAGAGCCAAGCTCAGGGCAATGGACTCCATCCAAATGGCCTGCACGTCGACCGGGTCCAGCGCCAGCGCCCAGGCCAGGGGAATCAGAAAGAGGGCCGAATAGCCAACCATGATCCGCGCCAGCACGTTCAGGACGGGAGAGAAAAAATCCATCACAGCCTAGAAAAAAGTGGCTTTGAGCTCAAACAGCCGCTCCACGGCACGCAGCAGGCGTTTGCTGGGCACGAAGATGATGACGTGATCTTCGGGCTCAATCAGCAAGTCATGGTGCGGCATCAACACCTGGGCGGCGTCACCCAGCCCGCGCACCACCACACCAAAACGCGCGCCCTCAGGCAGCTCAACCTGATCGATGCGCTTGCCCACCAGACGAGACGAGCGCGCATCGCCGCGCGCCACACCTTCAATCGCCTCGGCTGCCCCGCGACGCAGGCTGTGCACCGCGGCGACTGAACCCCGGCGCACGTGCACCAGCAGCTCGCCAATCACGGTTTGTGCCGGTGAAAACGTGATGTCGATGGCGCCGCCTTGCATCATCTCGGCATAGATGGGCCGGTTGATGAGCGCAATCACCCGGCGCGCGCCCAGGCGCTTGGCCAGCATCGAGGCCAGGATGTTGTCTTCGTCGTCGTTGGTCAGGGCGATGAACAAGTCCATTTCCTGCACGTTTTCATCGGTCAGCAGGTCTTCGTCGGTGGCGTCACCGGACAGCACCAGCATGTGGCTGGGCAACTCGCCAGCAATGTAGTCACAGCGCTTGCGGTCACGCTCAACCAGCTTGACATCGCATTTGCCCACCAAGCTACGTGCCAGTCGCAAACCCACCTTACCCCCACCAGCAATCATCACCCGACGCACTGGTCGATCGCCCTTGTGAATGACGCCCAAGACCAAGCGGATGGTGGCTTTTTCGGCCAGCACAAACACCTCGTCACCTGGCAGCACCTTCGTCTGCGGACTGAGTTCGACCTCGGTGTCCTGCCGGTACACCGCAACCACGCGCATTTCCAGGTTGGGGAAATACGCCTTGAACTCGCCAATGGTGTGATTTACCAACAGGCCACCGCCATCGGCCCGCACCGCGATCAGGTAAGCCCGTCCCTCGGCAAACTTCAGAATCTGTAGGGCCTCTGGGTAGTCAATCAGCTGGTGCACGGTCTGCATCACCGACTCTTCGGGGCAAATCACGTGGTCCACACCAAAACCGCTGGTCAGCAGGTCGGAGCCATCCACAAACTCGGCCGAGCGCAAACGCGCAATGGTGGTTTGCACACCAAACTGACTCTTGGCGACCTTGCAGGCGATCAGGTTGGTTTCATCGAGCGAGGCGCAGGCAATGAACAGTTCGGCATCCGCAATCCCGGCGCTTTGTAATACCGAAGGCTGGATGCCGTTGCCCGGCACACCGCGCAGGTCCAACCGATCTTCCAAGGCCCGCAAGCGCTCGGGGTTGGGGTCGATGACCGTGATGTCGTTTTGCTCGGACACCAGGCTTTGAGCGACGCTTTCACCCACACGACCGGCACCCAGAATCAAAATACGCATGTAAAAGCCTCAAAAAATCTGCCCAAATCATAGCCGCGTCCCGGGGCCGTCTGGCGCCAGCTGGATGCAGATCGCACCGCGCGCTGCCCGCTCAGGCGTTGTGCACCCAGCCCCCGTCCGTGGTCGCCGCCCCCGAGCGCACCAAGTCGCTCACCAGCGCGTCCAGCCCCTGTTCAAACGAGGCCTCGCCAAACTGCAATTCAAACAGGTGCGAAAGGTAATGTGTGCCACGCGCCCAGGCCAGCAGGTCGGCGTAGGTCATGCGCTGGGCTTCCAGCAGCTTGAACTTGAGCAAGACCTTGGTGGCGTACTGAATGTGCCGTTCAGGATGCTGCGCAAACCCGTCCAGCCGCTGGCGCGCCACCACCAACGCTTGCGCGACATCGGCGAAGGCGGGACCATGGCCGGGGATCACCACGGCGGGCTGCAGCGATTCAATCAAATCCAGGGTATCGGCCACCTCGGCAAACGCATCGTCCCCGTCCAACTCCGGAAACACCACACCAAAGCCGCGCTGCCACAAGGCGTCCGCCGACACCAGCACGCGGCTGGCGGGCTCGAACAAAATCACCGAATGCGGGTCATGTCCGGGCGCAGCATGCACTTGCCACATCAAATCGCCCAGGCGTAGCTCGGCACCGGGCTGCAGCACATCGTCAAACCGAAACGCCGGGCAAATTTGCCCGGTGGGCGCGTAGCCCAGTGCGGCAGGATTCCAATGGCTGACGTGGTTTGCCTGGCCTGGCGGAATGAAGGTTCGCAGCTGCGGGTAAGCCGCCTGCAGCGTCGCGTTGCCACCACAATGGTCACTGTGCAGGTGGGTGTTGATCAACACATCGAGTGGACGCCCTTGCAGAGCCGCATCCAACAAGGCCAGAGTTTGCTGACTGTGGGTGTGGTAGCCGCTGTCAATCAGTGCGGCGCCTTCAGCACCCTGAATCAGGATGTTGTTGCTGGAGAGCCAGCCGCGCTCCAGCACGGTGAGGCCAACGGGCAGGACCACCGGTACTGCTTCTATAGACAAAATTGGCCTCCAGTCCTTATGAAACAAGCGGCAACAGCTATCATTTAAGTATCGATCAACGAGCTACGGTGCATGCGTGTCGGCCACCAGGCTCAGGCCGACATCAGCCTTCAAACCAGTCCGCCAACCGCAATCCGGCCAGACCAGCAAAGTCACGGGTGTTTCGCGTAACCAGGGTGATGCCGCGGGCTATGGCAATCGCCGCGATTTGACCGTCCACAAAGGGCAACACCTGCCCCAGGGGCTCACGCTGCGCACGCAGTTCAGCGTGAATACGGGCCGCTTGGGCGTCATACGGCAGCACGGGCAGTTGGCCCGCCACGTCCTGCACAAAACGACCAATGGCATCACGGCGCTGCCCAGCAGGCATGCGCAGCCAGCCAAAACGCAACTCATGCCACACGGGCGCGGCGATGGCTAGTTCACCTTGATATCGGGTCAAATGAACCATCACCCCGGCGTTGGGCGTGGGTCGCGTGGACTCTGACAGCACGTTGGTATCGAGCAACCAGGCGATATCGCTCACCAGGAAAACTCCCGAGCTGCGTCAAGTTGGCGCACCCCAGCAAATGGATCTTCCACCAACCCGGCCTGATCGGGGGTCAGATTGTGGGTTCGCCAGGCCTGGAGTTTTTCCGCAAAGCCAGTGGGCTTGCCACTCAGCCGTTGGTATTGCTCAAACGACATCAACACACCCGCCACCTGACCCCGGCGTGAGATGGAAAACGGCTGATCACCCGCCTCAACACGCCGCAGCGCCTGGGCCAACTGGGCGCGGGCTTCAGAAAACGGAAGTACTTGCATCGTCAACCTCCTTTAAATGTACTTTTGAGATGTACATTTTAAACTCATTGCACAAATGACGCGCTGGAACCAACGGGCTGACTTGGGGCAGTTGTTGGGCGTCAGAGGACGTTCGCGAAAAGTCACACGCAGTCCGAAATTACTACGCACAGGCTGCCAGTGGAAGGCGCTCCCGGCTGAGCGCTAAGGCAGTGCCAGCGCAATCCATGCACGCTTCCTGGAATGGGAGAAGGCTGGTGTCTTTGAAGCCCTGTGGAAGCTCGGGCTTGCCGAATACGACGAATTTGAAGGCATCGCCTGGCGATGGCAAAGCATTGACGGGGCGATGATGAAAGCGCCACTGGCGCAGCAAAGCGTTGGCCCCAACCCCACGGATCGGGGGAAAAAATGGGAGCAAGCGCCATATGCTGGTAGACGCTCGTGGCGTCCCGTTGTCGCTCGTCGTGACCGGAGCCAATCGGCATGATGTTTCGCAACTGGCGGCCGTTCTCGATGCCATCATGATTGAGCGACCCAGCCCGCCCATCAGGCGACACAAGCATTTGTGTGCTGATGCTGGTTATACAGGAGCGCCCGTTCTGAAGGTTATTGAGGAACATGGCTATATGCCCCATGTCAAAGGGCGAGGGCAAGAAGCTGTGAACTCAAACGCGATTCCGAAAAGAAGGCAAGGCGCTGGGTTGTCGAGGTGGTACACAGTTGGTTCAACCGATTCCGTAAGTTGCTCGTTCGATACGAGAAGCTTGACCGCAGCTTCCTCGCGCTCAACCACTTGGCGGCGTCCATCATGGCATTCCGAAAGATAAAGTCAGGCGAAAACACTATTTACGGATAGGTTCTAAATGGCAGCTCCAGCTGCATTCCAGCCAGACAGTGCACACTTTCGCTCAAAAATTCCTGATCACGGCCACTGGCTACGGGGCTGTCAATTCACTTCACCACCAACAAACTTTCGTCCCACTTGGCATGCTTTGCCAGCCCTGCCAGGTTGGCGACGGTAGCTGCAATGTTGGACAGACCCGCCGTCGCGGTTTGGTTGAGTCCTAGCTTGCCACCGGTGATCTTGTCAAACAGGATCAACGGCACCGGGTTCAGGGTGTGGGCGGTTTTGGCCTTGTAAGAGCCGTCGGCGTTCAACGAGGGCTGTTTGGTCTTTTTGTCCAGCTCATACATCTCGTCGGCGTTGCCGTGGTCGGCGGTGATCAAGGCCACGCCGCCAGCGGCTTCAATGGCCGGCAGCAGCCGCGCCAGCGCCAGGTCAACCGCTTCGACAGCCATGGTGGCGGCACGAAAGTTGCCGGTGTGGCCGACCATGTCGCCATTGGCAAAATTACAGCGCAGCAGCTTGTACTGGCCGCTTTGCACGGCGGCAATCATCGCGTCAGCAATTTCAGCGGCCTTCATCCACGGGCGCTGCTCAAACGGCACCACGTCGCTGGGCACTTCCTGCCAGGTCTCACCCTCAAACTTGTTGGAGCGGTTGCCGTTCCAAAAATACGTGACGTGGCCGAACTTTTGCGTCTCAGAGCAGGCGAACTGGGTCAAACCCGCCTTGCTGAACCACTCGCCCGAGGTGTCCTTGATGGCCGGTGGGGTCACCAGAAAACGCTTGGGCAGCTGCAGGTCGCCGTCGTACT
>JAIFMR010000150.1 GCA_020048255.1 Rhodoferax sp.
ATGCAGTGGCGCTTGGCCGTAACCTTTTCGTAATCTAGAAGCAGCCGGGAATGCTAGCATGACTCTTGCTTGCACCTGTGTACATCCTGACCAGAGAACCGCCATGACAAAGACGAAACAAACGCCCTTAAAAACCAGCCGGCAAAACAGCGAGCAGCCCCTGGTGGACGACATCCGCCTGCTGGGCCGCATTCTGGGCGATGTGATTCGCGAGCAAGAAGGCGATGACGCTTTTGCCCTGATTGAACAAATTCGCCAACTGTCGGTGGCGTTTCGGCGCGATGCCGATCACGAAGCCGACAAGGCCCTCAGCAAGTTGTTGAAATCGCTCAGTGGCGACCAGACCGTCAGTGTGGTGCGCGCCTTTACCTATTTCAGCCACTTGGCCAATCTGGCCGAAGACCGCCACCACATTCGCCGCCGCGCCATGCACGAACGTGCTGGCAGCCAGCACGCTGGCAGCCTGGACGTGACCTTGCAACGCCTGCAAAAAGGTGGCATCACCCCGCAGGCCATCAGCCAGATGCTGGCACACAGCTTTGTCTCACCGGTTTTGACGGCACACCCCACCGAAGTGCAGCGCAAAAGCATTCTGGACGCTGAACGCGACATTGCCCAGCTGCTGACCACCCGCGACGACGTGTTGGCTCAGGCGGCAGCCTACAAAGTGCCCAAGGATGCATTGACCCCGCGCGAACTCGCCGGCAACGAACTGCATCTGCGCGCCCGTGTGCTGCAACTCTGGCAAACCCGACTGCTGCGCTTTTCCAAATTGACCGTGGCGGACGAGGTGGAAAACGCCTTGAGCTATTACGAGTCCACGTTTTTGCGCGAGATTCCGCGCCTTTACGCCGACCTGGAAACCGCGCTTGATGGCCAGCCTGTGGCCAGCTTTTTGCGCATGGGCCAGTGGATTGGTGGTGACCGCGACGGCAACCCCAATGTCAATGCGCAAACGCTGACCCACGCGCTGCGCCGCCAGGCCGATGTCGCCCTGCGCCACTTGTTAACCGAGGTGCACTACCTGGGTGGCGAGTTGTCACTGTCTGCCATGCTGGTGGACTTTCCGCCAGAGATGCAAGCGCTGGCGGCACGCTCCCCCGATGCCAATGAGCACCGCAAGGACGAACCCTATCGCCGGGCGCTGATCGGGGTGTATTCCAGACTGGCGGCCACACTCAAGGAACTGACCGGCGGCGACGCGGCACGTCATGCGGTCGCGCCACAAAACCCGTACCGCGCCGCCGGTGAATTATTGGCCGACCTGCGCGTCATTGAAGCATCGCTGCTGGCACACCATGCCCAGGCGCTGGTGGCCCAACGACTGCAGCCCTTGATCCGCGCGGTGGAAGTATTTGGCTTTCACCTCGCAACGGTCGATTTGCGCCAGAGCTCAGACCAGCACGAAGCGGTGCTGGCCGAGCTGCTGGCCACGGCCCGCATCACGCCAGATTACGCCAGCCTGGATGAGAGCGCCAAATGCGAACTGCTGCTGCGCCTCTTGAACGATGCCCGGCCACTGCGAGTGATGGGCGTGGGCTATTCGGCCCACACCTTGAGCGAGGTCGGCATCTTTGAAGCCGCCAAAACCATGCGTGACAGGTTTGGTGCACAAGCCATTCGCCACTACATCATCAGCCACACCGAGACTGTCAGCGACCTGCTGGAAGTGCTGTTGCTGCAAAAAGAAGTCGGCTTGATGCGCGGCACGCTGGACGATGACCGTGCCACCTGCGACCTGATCGTGGTGCCGCTGTTCGAAACCATTGAGGACCTGCGCAATGCGGCGCCCATCATGAAAGCGTTTTACAGCTTGCCCGGCATCCTGGCGCTGGTGCAACGCGGTGGCCCGGACCAATACGGCGAGCAGGACATCATGCTGGGCTACTCTGACAGCAACAAGGACGGCGGCATTTTCACCAGCAACTGGGAGCTGTACCGGGGCGAAATTGCGCTGGTGGAAGTGTTTGATGACATCAACCGCACCCACCCCACCCCCGCGAACAGCCACTTTATTCAGTTGCGCATGTTCCACGGGCGTGGCGGCACTGTCGGACGCGGCGGTGGCCCGAGTTACGAGGCCATTCTGGCGCAGCCGCCCGGCACGGTGCGCGGCCAGATTCGCCTGACCGAACAGGGCGAGGTGATCGGCTCCAAATACGCCAACCCCGAAATCGGTCGGCGCAATCTGGAGACCCTGGTGGCAGCCACACTCGAAGCCACCTTGTTGCACCCCACCCAGTCCGCCAAGCCGGCTTTCATGGACGCAGCCGCCGAGTTGTCACTGGCCAGCATGGCCGCTTACCGCAAGCTGGTATACGACACACCCGGTTTTACCGACTACTTTTTCAGCTCGACCCCGATCAGGGAAATTGCCGAGCTCAACATCGGGTCGCGGCCGGCCTCACGCAAAGCCACCCAAAAAATTGAAGACCTGCGCGCCATTCCCTGGGGCTTCAGCTGGGGCCAATGTCGCTTGACCTTGCCCGGCTGGTTTGGTTTTGGGTCGGCTGTAGAGCAATTTTTGAACCCGCAGGGCGATGCTACACCTGCCAAAACACACCAGCAGCGCTTGACCCAATTGCAGCAAATGGAAAAGCAGTGGCCGTTTTTCAAAACCTTGCTCTCTAACATCGACATGGTGCTGGCCAAAAGCGACCTGGCACTGGCAACGCGTTACGCCGAACTGGTGAGCGACAAAAAGCTGCGCAAAAAGATTTTTAGCGCGATTGAACAGGAGTGGCACCGCACCGCCCAGGCGCTGGAGCTGATCACCGGCGACCAGCAGCGCCTGGCCAACAACGCGGCGCTACAGCGCTCCATACGCCACCGTTTCCCGTACATCGACCCGCTGCACCATTTGCAGGTGGAGCTGGTACGCCGTTACCGCGCCGGCCAAACCGACGAACGCATCAAGCGCGGTATTCATATCTCGATCAACGGGATTGCGGCGGGCTTGCGCAATACCGGGTGAAGTGGGCTCGGCTTGAACGATGTTCGTCCGCTCGCTGAAAATCACAAAATTGATAGCACCTTACGCATATTGCGTAAGGGCTAGAGGACTCAAAAGCATGTAACTTCAGAGCAATTCCAGACGATCGGTGCTCCTCGCGTCTTTAGCTTGTTCGCGGACTACGACTACGGATGTTGATGTTGTCAGCGCTGCGAGCTCTGACAAATCGGTCCACGAAAAACATCGGTTATGCGCTGCATCTGCGCACCCGAACCAAGTATCAAAAGGTGTGCATCAGGCCAAGCGAAAGGCCGTTGCCGGACCCAGGCAGGCCCGCTGCCACGAAGCCGGTTTGCCAATTGGTGTGATCCAATTCGCCGTACAACTTTGTACGTTTGGACAACTTGTACTCCAAGAAAGCGACGCTGCGGTTGTAGCCGTCGTCCGCTTTGGCGGTGCGGGTGCGCTCAACGCGGTAGTGGGCGAGAATCAAGTCCATGCTCGTCGTCAGTGGAACGGTCCCGCCAAGGCCCAGCACTGTCTGCTTGGTTTTGGCAGTGCCAGACACCTCGGCTTCATGGCTACCGTATGTCAGCGACAGTTTGCTGTTACCAATATTGCCACTGATGCCACCGACATAGGCCTTGAGCTGAAGGTCGGTTGCGCTTTTAAAATCGGTGTAAGCCAGCGTTGCGGCAAACGTGCCTGTCTGGTAAGCCACGCCCAAGCCCGACGAGGACAACGCAGACGATTTGCCAGACTGCTCGCCAAAGGCGTGCATGGCGCGCACGGTCAGATCATTGAACTTGCCTGCGTATTTCACCGAATTGTCCAAGCGGTACGCACCACTGGTCGCACCCGACGGTCCAAATTCAATACCCAGTCCGTGTGCGTTCAAGGTGGCAGTGCTGACATTGGGATTAAAGCCGGCAAATCGCATACCCAACGGATCAACCGGGCCCATCGAATCAGCCAATACCGTGGTCTGCCGGCCCAACGTGATCGCCCCCCAGTTGGCCCTCAGCCCCACAAAGGATGCCCGATCAAAAAATTTGGTGGCATTGGCTTGCGCTCCAGTGTCAATGTTGATGCCAGACTCCAGATTAAAGATGGCTGCCATACCACCCCCCAGATCTTCACTACCCCGAAAGCCAAATCGACTGGTGTTGTTTACACCGCTACTGACAGCGGTGACCGATCCGTTTGCGGCAGCATTGCTGGCATTGAGGCCGTCGGTGAAGCGAACGCTTGCATCCGCAATGCCGTAAAGAGTGACCGTACTCTGTGCGTCGGCCGCGCAGGTACCTGCCAGCAGAGCCAATGCAGTGCAGAATTTTTTAGTGTGTGTGAGGTGGTTCATGCGCTTGTCTTTCAAATGGGCAATTGTTTGGACAGGTTCGGCGCTGGCAACTTGCGCTCGTGAGAGCTAACCACGCCGCTTGCGATGATAGCGCTCTTTTGAGCGTATGTTCCCTTACGTAGTTGAGCCACCCGCGTGCTGGACAACTCCAACCGGCGCGCCGTGTCGCGGTTTGTCATGGCGTGCCGCCCGTCATATCGCGCAAAAGAGGCCTTTGCCCGCAGCTCGTACCCCCCATCGTCAAGGGTCGTTGATGCGGATATCCTTAGTGCTCCATCAATGGGCTTTATCTCCCATGCAGTACGATCCAAGAATGATCAGTCAACGCTTATGGAAAGCCCTGTACGCCCTTTTGCTGCTTTGCGCAATGGCAGGGGTACGCGGGCAAGCGTTGAATCTAACCGAACTCCCTCCAGGCTACCTGGGCGGACATGCCGAACTGCTGCTTGAGGACGGCGCACCCCTGACTCAAACGCAGGCGCAAATCCGTTTTGAAGCGGGGCAGGGTGTCAAGGGCGAGCGCAACGTGCCCGGTTTTGGCATTGGTGCCCGCGCCGTCTGGCTGCACTGGACTTTGCTTAACTCCACAGACATATCACGTGATATGCGCCTTTCGATCGGCACGACTTGGCTCGACGCCATCGACATTTATGTTATCGGGCCCGAGCGGCAGGGGGCGCAGTGGCGCATGGGGGATGAGCGCGACCATGCCTCCGGGCTGAAGGCAGCCATCGGATACGAGGTCGCACCCGTATTTGCGCCTGGGCGCAGCGAACTGTATGTGCGCGTGCAGTCTATTGACCCGATGGTGGTGCCGATAGAGCTTCTCACCCCTGAACAAGCAGCACGAAATGACGAGTTGGTGCGCTACACCTACGGCTTTATTTACGGATTTCTGATCGCCCTGGTGGCTTATAACTTCATGTTGTATGCAGGGCTGCGCGATCGCAACCACCTGCTGTACTCGGTATATCTGACGACACTGATTTGCCTGAACCTGGCCTACACCGGCCATGGGCTGGCCTGGATCTGGCCGGGTCAGCCGGACCTGCAACGCTATGTCATCTTGGGGTTGATGGTGGTGTTTGGGTGTGCGGGCTTGCTGTTTGCCAGGCGCTTTCTCGATTTGAAAAGTCATGCACCGCGTACTGATGCGTGGATCAGCCGGGGGTCGGCGGGCGTGCTGGCGCTGTTTGCACTGAGCGTTGTGGTGCAAAGTCACCTGGCGGCGGCCCTGTTGGCATTTGTCTTCTTTGGGGTTTTTACCGTCAGCATGGTGTATCTTGGCCTGCTGACGGTACATCACCGACGCGTCTCAGGCCGATATTTTCTGCCGGCGGTGGTGTTCGGCATGCTGGGCGGTGGTTCCACCTTCTTGGTGGTTCTGGGCTTGACTCCGTTTAACACCCTAAGCTATCACGCCCTGGAGTTAGGCATCATTTTGGAGGCCACTTTGCTCGCGTTGGCGGTGGCGCACCAGGTGCGACTGCACCAGCAAGCCACCCTGCATGCAGAGCACCTGGCCAGCCATGACCCACTGACCGGCCTGCACAATCGGCGCGCATTTCAGGAGCGTGGACAGGCCTTATGGAGTACCTCTGCGCGTGGCCATCGGCCCTTGTCCATGATCCTTCTTGACCTCGACTATTTCAAGCAAGTCAATGACACCCATGGCCACGCCACCGGCGACCAGGCGCTCGTCATGAGCGCGCAGTTGCTGACCAAGGCCTGCCGGGCGGGCGATGTGCTGGCGCGCTGGGGCGGGGAGGAATTCATCTTGCTCTTGCCCGAAACAGACATTGAACAAGCCTGTGTATTTGCCGAGCGATTGCGCCAGGAGTTTGTTGAGCAAAAGGTGCATACCGAGCACCAGACTCTGCAGATTACAGCCAGCTTTGGAGTAGCACAGCGCGGCGCTCACACCAACCTGGAAGCCCTGATCAAGTCTGCCGATGTAGCCCTGTACGAGGCCAAGCACGCCGGGCGCAACCAGGTGCAGCGCGCGCGACGTATGAACGAATTGCCGCTTTAGACGACAGCGGGAGTCAGAAGACGCAGGATGCCGCCCTCGGCCATGATCTCCACTTCCAGTCCCACCAGTAAAGTGAACTATTGGCTTTCACTTCTGCTTGATTGATGGGGTATTTGAGGATATTGTTTGTGGGCCGCCGCACACAGGCTGGCGGATACCTCAGTGACTCGCGCAACTGCTCCCGGCCTTTTCAGCCATGGGCGTGTCGCGATCAACGCCGGCGGCGACCAGCCGGGCGTTGTAGTCGGCCCAGAGCTTATCTTGTTGCGAACCCAAAAAATACAGGTAATCCCAAGAGAAGATGCCCGACTCATGACCGTCTGAAAAGGCTGGCTGCACAGCATAGTTGCCGACCGGTTCCAGGCCGGTCAAGCTGACATCGCGCTTGCCAGTTTGCAAGGTCTCCTGCCCGGGGCCATGGCCGGCCACTTCGGCCGAGGGTGAATACACCCGCATCAGTTCAAACGGAATCCGAAACTCCGCACCGTCCGAAAAGCTGATTTCCAGCACCCGTGACTGGCTGTGAACCGTGATGTTTTCGGGGCTGGGCGCCCCTGCTTGCAAACCTGCCATGTTGAATCTCCTTGTGTTGTTAGTCTAGGTGGCGTGGCATCAAACCAGAACGCGCTCGATGCCACCCGCGTTGGCTTTGCTGACGTAATCGGGCATCCATTGCTCGCCGAGGATTTGGCGCGCCATCTCCACCACGATGTAATCCGCTTGCAGCAAACCGTTGTTCAGGTCCTCGCCGTATCGGCTCAAACCCTGCAGGCACGCTGGGCACGAGGTCAGCATCTTGATGTTGTCCTGCGCGCCCACGCCGGGCAGGGCACGCAACTGCGTCTCGCCCTTGAGGATTTCCTCTTCCTTGCGAAAGCGCACCTGGGTCGAGATGTCCGGGCGGTTCAGGGCCAGCGTGCCGGACTCACCACAGCAGCGTTCCGACTGAATCACGTTGTTGCCCAGCAGCGCCTTGACCGTTTTGATGGGTTCCTGCAACTTCATGGGGCTGTGGCACGGGTCGTGAAACAAAAAGGCGCCGGCATTGGCCAGGGTGATGCCTTTTTCAAGCAAATACTCGTGAATGTCGATGATGCGGCAACCCGCAAAGATGTCCTCAAACTTGTAGCCCTGCAACTGGTCGTAACAGGTGCCGCAACTCACCACCACGGTCTTGATGTCGAGGTAATTGAGCGTGTTGGCCACCCGGTGAAACAGCACCCGGTTGTCGGTGATGATTTTTTCAGCCTTGTCAAAGTCCCCACCGCCGCGCTGCGGGTAGCCACAGCACAAGTACCCGGGCGGCAGCACGGTTTGCACCCCGGCATGCCAGAGCATGGCCTGTGTCGCCAAACCCACCTGACTGAACAGCCGCTCCGAGCCACAACCCGGAAAATAAAACACGGCCTCGGTTTCCGCCGTGGTGGTTTGCGGGTTACGGATGATGGGCACGTAATCTTTGTCTTCAATGTCCAGCAGCGCGCGCGCGGTTCTTTTGGGCAAACCACCGGGCAACTTCTTGTTGATGAAGTGGATGACTTGCTCTTTGATCGGCGCCGTGCCCAACGTGGCAGGAGGCGCCTTGGTTTGCTTGCGCGCCATCACCTTGAAAACATCCGCCGTCAAGCGCTGCGCCTTGATGGCCACATTGACCATGACCGAGCGGGCCAGCTTGATGGTCTCGGGGTTGGTCGCGTTCAGCATGAACATGGCCGCTGCACCGGCCGGCCGAAAGCTCTTCTTGCCCATCTTGCGCAGCAGGTTGCGCATGTTCATCGACACGTCGCCAAAGTCGATCTTCACCGGACAGGGCGACAGACACTTGTGGCACACCGTGCAGTGGTCGGCCACGTCTTCAAACTCCTGCCAATGTTTGATGGACACGCCGCGGCGGGTCTGTTCTTCGTACAAAAACGCTTCCACCAGCAGCGATGTGGCCAGGATCTTGTTGCGCGGGCTGTAGAGCAAATTGGCGCGCGGCACATGGGTGGCACACACCGGCTTGCACTTGCCGCAGCGCAGGCAGTCTTTCACGCTGTCGGCAATGGCGCCAATGTCGCTTTGCTGCATGATGAGTGATTCGTGCCCCATCAGGCCAAAACTGGGCGTATAGGCGTTGGTCAGGTCGGCATATAAGAAATCAGGCTCTAGCCCTTTCGGGGACTGCGCTGAATGCTCTTTATTACGAAGCAACTTGCCTTTGTTGAAACGGCCTTCTGGGTCGACCTTGGCTTTGTAGTCCATGAACGGCTGCAATTCAGCATCGGTCAAAAACTCCAGCTTGGTGATGCCGATGCCATGTTCACCAGAAATCACGCCGTCGAGCGAACGCGCCAGTACCATGATGCGTTTGACCGCATCGTGGGCAGCTTGCAACATCTCGTAGTCGTCACTGTTGACCGGAATATTGGTGTGCACATTACCGTCACCGGCATGCATGTGCAGTGCCACCCACACGCGTCCTTTGAGCACGCGCTGGTGAATGGCCGTGCACTCGCGCACAACGGCCTCAAACGCCACACCACTGAAAATTTGCTGCAGGGGCAGACGAATCTGCGTCTTCCAGCTGGCGCGCAAGCTGTGGTCTTGCAACTGGCCAAACAGGGGTTCCACGTTTTGCAACCAGCCGGCCCACAGCGCCCGCACGTCGGCCAACAAGGTCAAGGCCTGAGCCACCCGGTCTTCCAG
>JAIFMR010000056.1 GCA_020048255.1 Rhodoferax sp.
AGGGGCGTTATATCCTATATTATCAAGCACCCCCGTTGCTGAGGTTGTTCCTTGAGGAACAATACTTGCCCTTTTAACGGAAACATAATCGTTTGATAGGAATACAGTTTTTGCGCTTGTACTAATGCTTGTGTTGGTACCAACTTCCTCACGCGGGATGGCATCAAGCCGGATGGACTGCGTGGGGATCGTGACCAGCATGGTCGCGGTAGTCAGGCACTCATGCTTGAGCCGTGCAAAACGGGCGGTCACTTTCTGACTCAGGCCGACAAGGTAGCTCCATACGCCGGGGGCTGCAGCCAGGGCCGAGCCAAAGTAACTCAGGTGCGTGCCGCTGATGTCTGCCACGGTTGCATCGCCTGTCCACTGCCCACCCAGATCAAGCCCCCAATCGTCAGACTCGCCAAGCCAGGTGCTGGTCTGGCCGGCATGGGTTGCGGCCAGCGGGTTGGTGTAGGCGGACAAGTTGGCGCTGTACTTGGTGCCAAACATCGCGCCGTCTTCTGTGACAAAGTAGCGGTTGGGGTCGGCGGGGTGCAGGCTGTATTCCTGCATTCCACTCAAAGTGGGCGCGGTCTGGTCATAGGCGCTGATCAGAAAGCTGCTGTTGTCGCTGGTCACGGTGACATTGCAAGTAGCAGCCGTGGCGCTGTAGTTGCCCACGCTGTCCAGGCATTTAACGTGCAACGTCCATGTGCCTACAGGCAGTTGGTCGGTTTGCAGGCGCAGCGCGTCCACCCGGTCAATCAGGGTAGTGCTGGCCCACGGCGTGCCCACTGAGCCATAGCGCACTTCGTAGCGCCAGATGTCGATGTCAATAGCGGGTGCCCAGTTGACGTAAACACGGCCGCTGGCTTCAAATGCTGTCACGCTGGGCACATCACCTGGGGTGAGTTGCTTACCCAGCGCCGGGGCGCTCTGCGTGGCCCATGCGCCCGTGCTGCCAATGCTGCTGACCGCTGCCACTTTCACGGTGTAGGTCTGTGCCTCTTGGATGGCGGGCGTGGCCCACTCTGCAAGGGCGGCACTGGTGGCATGGATCAGCGTCGATCCAATCCACAACTCAGCCCGGTAGTAGGCCAAAAAGCTGTAGCTGGCCGCTGCCCACGTCACACGCCAGCGACTGCTGTATGTGCCGTTCTGCTGCTGGAAAACTTCCTCAGTCATGACCACGCCGGTCACTGCCGGTGGCGCTGCCGGGTTGGGCAAGTTGGTATCGCCCCACGTTGGTGCGGTGGCCACGGTGTCGCAGTACACCGCTGGGTCATACTCAGCCAGGCCCAACTGGTAGCGCCCATATTCTCCACTGATGCCGATGACGCGCATTTGCTTGGCACTCAGGCCAATGGGGTGCGTCACGGTCACGATGTCACCCACGTCCACTTCCAGCGCTTCGTCAAACACGGCCAGCGTGCAACTCAGGTCGTTGAACAGCAGCTTGTTCAGTCGCTCGGTGGCTTCGCGCTCGGCTTGGCTGTAGCGGGTGATACCGGGCAGGCTGACTTGGCTCTCGCGCCGGGGTGTGGTGCCTGCCAGCACGCCGGGGGCATACACCACTGCTGTGCCGTCGCGCACCGGCTGGGTGCTGGTGTCGCGGTAGGTGACAGTCATCACCGTGGGCATACTTTGTGTGCCGCGCTTTTTAAGCTGGGTCAGGCTTTGGATTTGCCCTGCCGCGTGGTCAAAACTGGCCACGCTGCTGCCTGCTTTGTCGCTGACAAACTTCAGGCCAGCCGCTGTCGGTATCACCCAGCACCCGGCGTAAGTGCGCAGCGTGTCAAGCCATTTGTCAACCGCCTGAACGGTGTCCAGGCACAGGTCAAGTTGGCGGCGTTTTTCCGTGCCACCCACCAGCTCGTCACAGTCGGCGGCTACGCTGGCCACGCTGACCCAATCGACCGTTTTGCCCATGCCGTAGGTGCTGTTGGTGCAGAAGTCGGCCAAGCAATAAGCGGGGTTGTTGCTCCAGACATCAGAGGCACCTGTCCAGACCTTGCGGCCTTTGATGGTGGCCGTCAGGCGCGGGAAGCCGCTGCTGGCCCCTTGCGGCACGGTGATGACGCTGTAGCAAATGCCAGGCAGCGCGTCGGTGTAGGTCTGTGCCGGGGTCTGCGCGGCAAAGGCCGACACCAGCAGCGCATTGACGGTCTGGCCAGCGGTGCCGGTGTAGTGGGTAGCGGTCAGCGTGGCGGGCTTGTCGTCAAGGTAAAGCTGGGTGATGCTGTCAACCTCACCATGCCCCCACACCGCCAGAATGATCAGATTGCCCTGGTAGGCCAGCGCACAAGCCACCT
Organism: Rhodoferax sp.; assembly: GCA_020048255.1. Taxonomy (GTDB): domain Bacteria; phylum Pseudomonadota; class Gammaproteobacteria; order Burkholderiales; family Burkholderiaceae_C; genus Rhodoferax. The sequence goes on from JAIFMR010000056.1 coordinate 2,295, forward strand.
GCGGCCCCATCGTCACGGTGCCGTAGATCACCCGCAAAGGGGCATTTTCTGCGGCAACCGAAAGCTGTTGCTCTGCTGCTGGTGTGGCGCTGTCGTTGAGGGTGTCGCGCGGGGCTACGCCAGTGGTAGACCAATTCTGATTGGGCAACAGCAACATGCCTGCGCCGGAATAAGTGCCCACGCTGGCTGCGGGGCGCGTGCCGCCAAGAAAGTCCCACACACCATCCGACAGGCCATCAGACGACGCCACGCCGCCCGTGCCAGCCCACTCTGTCATGCTTGCACCATTTGGGTTGTGACCGTCCAGCGGATGCCGGGCGCAATGTCAGACTTGGGTGGCGCGGCAAACAGGCAGGTGTACGTCACACCGTCAGCCGCCCACACAAAATCAAAAGTCCCCAGCCGGTTGGCCGCGTAAAACGCCAGCAGCGTGGCACGCTCGGCGGCGGTCAGGGCTTCATGCACCACGGTAAACGCCTTTTTTGGCTCGGTGTAAAACGCCCGAATGCGGGGCTTGCCGTTGCTGGCACGGTCTACCTGCAGGTCGTCCAACAGTGCCTCGGCACTGCTTTGCGATGGGTTGTAGGTAAAGGTGGGGTAGGTGCTCATGCCCGCTCCAGAACAAAGGTTTCAGCACCCCAGACAATCTTGGTGCCTGCAGGTTGCAGGTAGTTGAATGTGGGCTTGGCTATAAACACGCGGGGGCAGTACAGCGTGGCGTTTTTCTGCGCAGCCAAGGTCAGCGTCACTTTGTCCGCGTCGATCTGTGCGCCGTCTGTAGACCCTTCAAACACCAGCACCGCATCGCTGGGTGCCCCGGCGTAGCAGGCCCACACGCTCACAGCCACGTCACTCGCGCCCTCGTTGAGCACCAGCGCACCGTAAGCGCCATCGGTGTTGCCCAGCGTCAGGCTGGCCTTGTTGCCCCCGCTGCCGTCCATCGACACGCCCGACACTTTCACATCGGCACCGCTCCAGGCTTGGCCCATGTAACTGATGTCGCCCATCGTGGACAGGTACAGCGTGCTTGAATAGCCAAGCTGCACCAGATAGCCGGGGCGTGTGACTGACAGGCCAAGCTCTGCCAGCAGGGGCGCGGTGAGGGTCTTCATGCGACAGACACCTCGGAGCCTTCTGGCGCGGTCACGGTGACGTGGCTTTCAACCACGATGGGCTGCTGCGCCTTGTCAGCGGCGGCCTGCATGGCGGCGGCACTGGTGGCCATCGCCTTGGCTACAGCAGCCTCTACCGCTGCGGCAATGGTGTCTGCCGTGCGCTGATCAGCAGCGGCTTGCAGGCCCAATGCGTCTGCCCCCTTGCTTTGCACAAACGTATCAATGGCCTCCAGTTTTGTCTCAAACTGGCTGTAGGTAGCTTTTTGCTGACCTTCGTCAAGCAGCCCCCACGCCTTGTTGATCACGTCGATCTGGCTGGCCGCGAGCTTGGCAATCTCATTGATGTCGTTGCTGGCCAGCATCTTGTCGTTGTAGCCAGCAGCCTGCACGTCCAACATGCCGTATTTGCCTTGGTTGTCGGCCATGCCGTACTGCATGTTGTAGATGCTGTCGCTCACCGACTTGGACACGCCATCCATCAAAGACTGTGCACTGACTGAAATTTGGGCAAACGCGCCACTCACGCCCAGCAGGGCGGCGTACATCTTTTGGCCGCTCTCAGTGGTCAAGTCCTGCGCTTCAACAATTTGCCGGAATTGCTCTCGGGTTGCGGTGGCGGCATCAAGCCCGCTGCCAAAAACAGCGGCGTTGATGTTTTTGACAGTCTGGGCGCGTTGTTCCTCTTGGGTGTAGAAGTTGGTGTAGTAGGTGCCCAGGTTATTGTTGAGCGCATCCAGCCCGCCAGACAAGCCAATGAGAGCCTGTGTGGACTCATAGCTCAGATCGGCTAGATTCTTGAACTGCACCGGCAGCAAGCCGAGCGATTTATGAAAGGTGGACAAAGCCTGAGCCGCACCCAGCGATGCGGTGATTTGCTCTTGCGTGGCCGCGCTGGCGGTGATGCCGTCAAAAACGCCGCTCAGGTGCTCAGGCAAGTCTGAGGCTTGCAGCGCGGTCAACAGGGCGCGGCTGGTGGCCAACGCGATGTTGGCATCGTTCAACTGCATCTCACCACTGCTGTACGATGCGCCGCCCGCGTTGACGCCAATGGCAAACTGAGGGTCGGCAGACTGTTTGCCGGTATTGCCGCCAAAAGCCCACTCGGTCTCAATGGCTGCAATGCCAAGGCTTTTTGCGGTGTTGATGTAGCTGGCTGCCAAGCCGTCCACCGACTTTTGCACGGCGGGGGTCAGGCCCCACTCTCCGGTGTAGCGCGACTCAGAGGCAAGCTGGGTGCCGGTGGCGTCGTAGCCGATGGTGCCTTCGCCTGTTCCTCTGCTGCTGATTTTGTCGTTTTTAAGCAGGGAGCCAATCAGCAATGCGCCGCCAATCCACGGCACGGCGGCGGCAATGGTGCTGGCAGCGCCGCCTGCTGCACCGGCTGTGGCGGACAAGCCAGCGGCTCCAAATGAGCCAGTTTGCGCCGCCAGCATGGCCGCTTGCGAGCCGGCGGCTATGCTGGTGGTGCCAATGGCCGCACCGTAGGCGGCGTTGCTGGCGAACAGCCCGCCCGCACCCAATATGGAACTACCGTAGTTGCTGGCGGCACTGCCAAGCAGATTTCCCGCAAAGCTGTTGGAGCCACCAAGGGCCCCACCAACAGCGCTCATGCCGCTTTGCACTACGCCCTGGATCACCGGGCGCAGCACCATCGTCTTGAACATGTTTTCCAGCGTGTCTTTGAGATTTTCCGCAAAGCCTTTGCCGCTCTCAAAGCCGCGCATCAGAGCGTCGGTGATGTCCTGCTCGATTTTCTCGCTGGCTTTTTTCCATTCGTCTGCGGCGGCGGTGGCGGCATCTGCAGCTGCGTCGCGGGCTTCACCTTGCTTGAATATGCCGATGAGGCGCTTTTGGGCGCCGATCTGGCGCGCCAGGCTGTCATAGGCTTCAGTGCCTGCCTGCAGGTTGACAAGTCGGTCTTGCAGGCGGGCCAGGGTGGTCTCTTCGATGGCGCTGCGCAGTTTGCCGTGGTTGTCGAATTCTTCCTGGGCGGCGCGCACGGCGGCCTCGGCGGCGTTGGCGTCTTCAATGTTTTTGAGGCGCATGGCGGCCATGTAGCTGTCGATGTCGGCGTATTCCTTGTTGCGGGCATCGGCAGCGGCTTGGGCTTGCTTTTGGTAGCTTTGGGTGAGTTTGTCCAGCGCGGCCTGGGCAGCTTTGGCGGCGGCGGCGTTGGTGGTGGTGGCTGTGGTGTGCGCCACGATGGCGGCGGCGGTGTCGGTGCTTTGGCGGGCCAGTCGGGCGCTGGCCTGGGCGTTGACCTGGGTGGCGTTGGCGGCATTCTGGCGGGCCAGCAGGATGGCTGCGGTGGTGCTGTCTACCTCTTTGCGGGCGGCGGCGGCGTCTTCGCGCATGGCTTTGCCAATGGCAGCGGCGCCGCTCAGGTTGCCTTGCAGCAGCTGGGCCGCTTGCGCGGCCAGGCCGCCAATTTCTGTGCCGATGCCGGTGACCACGTATTTGACGTTGGCAGCCAGTACCGCCACGGTTTCAAACACAATGGCCAGACCCTCTTGCGCAGTGGATAGCGCACCGGTGCTGCTGGCACTGGTCTGCGTGGCGCTGTCCAGGCTTTTCAGGATGGTGATGGCGTCTGAGATAGCGCCATTGGCCAGAGTAACGCTGTCAGCCATCAGGCCCCCGGCGTTGTTTTGGCTGATGGTCAAAAACAGCGCGCCCCAGTTGTCGGCCAGGTTGCTGATGGCGCCGTCGAGCGTTTTGGCGCGCTCCACCATGGCCCCGGCAAATTCGATGTTGCCAATGTCTTGCAGGTATTTAGTGATGCCGGCGGCGCTGTTGCCCACCGTGGTTGTGATGCCTTGGAACGTGAGGCTGACCTGGTCGCCACTGGTTTTGGCCTTGATGCCAAATTCTTTGAGGCGTTCAAACTCGCCGGTGCTGGCATCGGCCACGGCCTCGACCATCTGGTTCAGGCTCTTGCCCATGGCGCTGGCGGTGTTGCCGTAGCTGGTGAGCGCGCCTTGGGTGGCGTCCAGCCCAAGGGCTTTCATCTTGACAAAGGCGCCGGTGACTTCGTTGAGCTGAAACGGTGTGGTGCTGGCAAACTGCTTGATCCAGGCAAATTCTTTGGCGGCGGCGCCGCTGCTACCGGTGACGGTGATCAGGCTGCTGTTGAGCACGTCAAACTGGCGCTGCACGTCGACCAGCTTGGTGGCAAATTGCATGGCGCTGAAGCCGCCCGTAATGCCTGCAATGGTTTTGGCTACGGTGGCGGCACCACCGGCTACTTTTTGCAGGCCCGCCTCGACCTGCTGGCCGCCTTCCAGGCTGAGTTTGATGCCAACTTCTTTGAGTGCCATGGTGGGTGCTGCCTGGTGGTTATGTTTTGGTTTTTCGCTGGTCTGCCCAGACCTCTAAGGTGGCGGCTTCTGCAGCCTGAATGCCTGCAAAGACTTCGCGCAGATCTGCCGCGCTGAGGTCTTGCATGGCCAGGTAGGCTTGCACGCCGGCATAGTCCAGCCCGGTGGCGCCACCGGCGCCCACGCGCCACTGGGTGCGCACGCCATGCCAGTGTTGCCACGTGGCCAGGTTGCACGGCCAGAGGTAGGTGAGCTGCAGGCCGCCAGCGGCGCTGGCCACATCCGCCAGCGGTGACATGAAGCTGCCCCGTGCGCGGTCTGGTATTTGGGCGCTGGGCTGGTCGTCATGGCTGGTGGCGGCGGCTACGTCGCGGGCGACCTGGGCTAGTTTTTTGCTTTGGCCGCAATCTCGCCAAAATAGGCTGAATAAGCCAGCAAGCCAAGGCCAGGGATCTTGAACAGCTGCTCAAGCGCCTCGGGGCTGTAGGGCACTTTGTGGCCATCGGCATCTAGCACGCCAGACCAGTCATCGGTGTACTCCGCAAAAAAGTCGGCAAAGCTGCGGTTTTGGTCGCCGGTTTCGGTGGCTTGTTTGGCGGTGTCAATGTCAAGGCGGCGGCAGACCAGCTTGAAGTCAAACGGTTCTTTGATGCCTGCCTCGTTGGTGAGCGTGCCCTGCACGCGCACGCCCACTTTGTCTGACAAAACGATTTTGATGGCCATGGTGTGCGTGCCCTGCGTTATGCGCCGTAGCTGATGGAGCGGCCCTGGATGCTGATGCCAACGGGCACGCTGTTGGCGTTGCCTGCGGACTGCTTGGCGCGCTCTGACGTGATCATGTAGCCGTAGCCGTAGGTAACGCCGCCACCCGGGATAACCTGCTTGAACGCGCACAGGGTGCGGGCGCGGCCAATTTTTAGCATCGCCTTGTAAGTGGCATTGGCCGGGTCGTGGCCTATGGTGAGGGTGAGTGTTTCGGGGTTCAGGCCGATAGGCACGTTGATGGCGTTGCGCTTGGAAAGCGGGGAAACGGTGCCGTACTTGACATCACCGCCGGAGTTGTCGAGCGTGAGAATTTGCGGGATTTCGGTCCAGCTGCTGACAAGCTGCGCGGTGCCCGTGCCGGTGCCTGCGGGGTACCAATTGACATCGGTGGTGTCTTGGTCCATCAGGCTGAAAGTGTCGGCAGTGAGCTGGTCTACTTTAAACACGGACTCATTGATGTCATCCCAGCCGGATTTGATCAAAACTTCGGCGTCGTCAGAGTAGCCATGGGCGGTGGCTGAGGCCACGGCCGGGTCGGCATTGCTAAGGGCAGATACCACTTTGGCGGCGGCAAACGTGGTGCTGTAGTAAAACTTGGAGCCTTCTGGGAAGTAATACATGGTGCAGGTCTTTCAAAAATCAATCAAAAAACGCCAGGAGTGGCGCGCTGTAAAACAGTGAACAAAACGGTTGCGCAGGCGGTGCGCTCGCCGTCAGCATCAAAGTTGAAGCTGATGGGCCCGGGCTCGGTATTGGCGGCAACACCACCCAAGGTGGGGTCGGCCATGACGGCGGCGTAGGCCGCTTGGGAAAGCGCATCTACCGCAACATCCGGCGCCGTACCGGCACCAAACCGGGCAAAACACTCCACCGCCACGCTGATGGCCCAGGAAATGGGCTGGCCAGCCATGTCAAAGGCACCCGGCTCGGCAGCTGCTGGCTGCACCACCACGGCTTGCGCCACGTCTGCAGACACAGGCCGCATGTACACCCGTTGAGGCGTGGGCAGGCCTGGCACACCGGTAAGGGCGGCCAGCACGGCGGTGACAGCGTTTGTGGCCAGGCTGCTCATGCGGCAGTCTCCAACAGCAAGCGGCTGATGCCAGTGCCGTCAGGCTCATGGGCGGCCACCAGGTAGCTGGTGCCCTTGACCACCACAGGCAAACCCACCGGGTTGGCGGGCACGCTGGTGGTTGGCAGGGTGATGGCTGGCTGGCTGCTGGCCATGCCGTAGGTGCCCACAGAGCCCAGCGCGTAGTTGGCGTCGAACAGGGCCGCCACCGTGACCCCGTTGAGGGTGGCGGTGTCGGCAAATTCGGTGGTGTCGAAAAACACGCTGAGGTCTTCGGTGAACATGGCAGGCCGGGCTTTACGCCACCGCGTTGGTGATCAGGTAACCAGCAGCGGCGGATGCCAGCACCGGTGCCTCAGCCCGCGTTACCGGGTACACCCAGCTCTTGGTGTTGCGGTCGTAGTAGGGCTCTTCCACCTGCG
>JAIFMR010000044.1 GCA_020048255.1 Rhodoferax sp.
AGTTCACCCAGGGCCATGGCACCCACAGACCGCGCGGCTGACTTGAGGGTATGCGCCTGGGTGGCCAGGGTGCTCAGGTCGCCCTGTGCCACGGCAGCCAGCATGGTCTCGCGCTGCGCTTGGGCGTTGACCAGGAAGCGTGTCAGCAGGCGTTGCTGTGTGGCCGGGTTGTCACCCACCAACGCCCCGAGTGCTTCTGAGTCCCATACGGCAAAAAGGTGGCTAGCCCTTATGCTGTCAGCGGTATCAGCTATTAAAGACGGAGCGACAGGCGGGGTCTCTCTGGCCTGGGTGCCCGGTAGCCAGCGCGCCAGCATGTCACCGAGCGCACGCAAGCGCAGGGGTTTGCACAGGTAGTCGTCCATGCCGCGGGCCCGACAACGCTGGGCTTCGCCTTGCATGGCATTGGCGGTGATGGCAATGATGGGCAAGTGTGTACCCACGGGTTCACTTTGCCGGATGCCTTCGGTGAGCTCAAAGCCGTCCATGTAGGGCATGTGGCAATCGGTCAGCAGCAGGTCGTAATGGCCATGACGCCACAGCACCAGAGCGGCGGCACCGTCTGCGGCCGCATGTGCGGTGTAGCCCAGCAATTGCAGTTGCTCCAGCAGCACATCGCGGTTGGTTTCGTTGTCTTCAGCGACCAGGATCAAGTGTTCGCCGGGGTGGTGCGGAGCAGCTGTAGCCTGCGGCAAGGCGTTGGTGGCAGATGCCGGTGCCTTGAGCAGTGATTCTGCGGTGACTTCCTGCAAGGGCAGCAGCACCGTGAACTCGGCGCCTTCACCGGGCGCACTGCGCACACTGATGTGCCCGCCCATGAGGTCAACCAGCCGCTGGCTGATGGACAGCCCCAGCCCGGTGCCGCCAAACTGGCGCATGGTGCTGGCATCGGCCTGGGTGAAGGGGGTGAACAGCTTGTCGATCACCTCGGCAGTCATGCCCGGGCCGTTGTCACTCACGCGCAGCTGTACCCCGGGGCTGCCATCGCTGCGGGTGATGGCGCGCACGTCGAGCTGCACTTGTCCAGGCCAATCGGGCCGGCTGGTGGTGAATTTCAGGGCATTGCCCACCAGGTTGAACAAGACTTGGCGCAGGCGGGTGGGGTCACACAGAATCCAGGCCGGCAAGTCAGGTGACACCGACACCTGCAGCGTGATGGATTTGGCGTGGGCGGTAGGCCGCATCAGCTCGACCACACTGTCTGCCACTTGCTGCAGTGAGGTGGCAATGTTTTCGGTGACCATTTTCCCGGCCTCGATCTTGGAGTAGTCCAGGATGTCGTTCAGAATGCCCAGCAGGGCCAGGCTGGATTTGTGAATGGTGCCTAACATGCGCAATTGGTCGTTGCTGAGTTGGGTGTGCTCCAGAATGTCGAGCATGCCAATCACCCCATTCATGGGGGTGCGAATTTCATGGCTCATGTTGGCCAAAAACTCGGACTTGGCGCGGTTCGCGGCCTCGGCCTGGATGCGCGCCATGGTGAGCTCCAGGGTGCGCTCCTGCACCATGTGTTCCAGCCGTATGCGGTAGTCAGCCAGTTCGTCGTTTTGGTGTCTTTGCTCGGTGATGTCTTCGTAGATCCCCACCACGCCGGCCACCTCACCGGCCGGATTTTTCAGTGGAATCTTGGAGGTGCGCAGCCACAAGGCCACACCGTCCGGGCTGGTTTGGGGTTCTTCGTAAAACAGCCTGGCGCTGCCACTGTCCATCACGCGCTGGTCGTCATCGCGGTAGGCCTGGGCTTGCGCGGCCCAGGCCATTTGAAAGTCGTCCTTGCCAATCAGGTCGGCTGGGCTTTGCAGGCCGGCATCACGGGCAAACAGGGTGTTGCAGCCCAGGTAATGGAGTTGCTGGTCTTTCCAGAAGATACGCATGGGCACCGCGTCGATGACGGTCATCAGCAGGGTATTGGCGTGGGCCAGCGCCGCTTCGGCGAGCTTGCGTTCGGTGATGTCTTGCACCGTGCCCATGGAGTGCAGCGCCTGACCGGCGGCGTCAAATTCCGAGCTGCCGCGCTCTTCCACCCACTTGATGCGGCCGTCTGGCATGCGCAGGCGGTGCTCTATCTGGTAGGGCGAGCGGGTCGCGAGCGACTGCGCAAAAGCCGTGTCCACAAGCGCGCGGTCTTGTGGGTGGATGGCGTTTAAAAAGGCTTCGTAAGTGGCTGCAAACTGCGCCGGGTCGATCTCGAACAAGCGAAACACCTCGTCGCTCCAGATCAGTTCGCCGCGGGTGATGTCGTAGGTCCAGCTGCCAATTTGTGACAGGTGCTGGGCATCGCGCAACCGCTCTGCCAGCACCCGCGTGGTGTGTTCGGCAGTGTTCAGCGCGGCTTCACGCTGACCCAGCGTTTTCAGCACGCTGTTGAAGCCGGCAATCAGTTGGCCGATTTCGTCATGGCTGCCTTGTGGCAGGGCCTGCAGGGGTTGGTTCGAGCTGGCCTGGCGTGCCAGCGCCGCACTGGCCTCATGCATGGGCCGCAACTGACGGCGCAGTAGCCACCAGGTGAGCGCCGCCGCCAGCAGTGAGGCCAGGGCGGTGGCCAGTGCAATGTGTTGCGTCATGCGTTTTGCGGGTGCAAAGGCCTGTGCCGTGGGCAGGTCGGCCACCATGCTCCAGTTGGCAGCGGGGATGATCTTGACCGAGGCCAGCACTTCTTGGCCTTGCACATTGCGCATGACGGCCGAGCCTTGGCTGCCCGTCACAAAGCGGTCAACGATGGGGTCGACGCCCGGCGCGGGTAGCTGTTGCAGGATGCGGCTTTTGTCAGTGGCGGTGATCACCATGCGCCACTCGTTGGCAATCAGGCTGTAATGGCCGGTCTGGCTGCCGGGTGCGGCGATGACATCGTCGAGAAAATTGGGTCGGCCCAGGTCAATCACCCCAACAAAGGCGCCGATGATCTGGCCTTGGGTGTCACGCAGCGGGACCGCCATGGACACCACGGGGGATTGCAGCATTTTGCCAATCACCGGTTTGCTGACTTTGTTTTTGCCCGATTGCAGGGCACTGACCACGTGGTCGCGGTCCATGAAGTTCACGCCCACGCGCTGCGCTGTCACTGGGTAAGAGGCCAGTGCCGTGCCGCGGCTGTCGGTAATGAAATATCCGCCATTGAAATACACCGGCAAATTGGGGCGGCTTTCAAGGAAGGCTTGCAGTTGGGCCGGGTCGTTGAGTTGGGCCGGGGTGACGAGCTGACCGATTTTTTCAAGGGTGCCCAGGCGCTCCAGGACAGTCCGGTTGACTTGCGTCGCGTGCAAGGACACAGAGGCCATTTGTTGCTCGCCCAGCAATTGCTCCAGGTCCTGGTGCAGGGTGCGCGTGGCAAAGAAAGACAGCGACCAGATGCAGATCAAAAACGTGGACAAGGTCAGCGCCGTGATGCGTGTTTGCAGCGATTGCCACGCCGCTGGGCGGCTTCTTGGTAGGGCGTCTTTCATGCGCTGCGCAGCATTTGGTTGAGTTGTTGCGGGTCACAGGGCTTGCTCAAACAGCCCAGAATACGCAGGCCGTGGGCTTGCGCCAGGCCCCCGGCACGGCTCAGGATGTCGTCATGCATGCCGGAGAGCAAGATCACGCCGCCACCAAAGCCCCGGCTGGCCAGGTGGCGCATCATGACCAGGCCGTCCATGTCGGGCATGGACAAATCACTGATGATCAATTTGACACGGGTGCGGTGCAGGTCAAACTGCGCCAACGCTTGCTGACCGTCTGCGGCCAGCAACACGTCAGCAAAGCCCAGGTTGGCCAGCTGCGAGGCCATCAGGTCGAGTTGAAAATCATCGTCATCAACGACCAATATGGCTTCGGATGAAAACGGCATGCGCTGGTCTCTCGTGGGTGTTCAATTAAACCGGGGTAACGCCACATTATGGCGACGGTGCGGCGTGTTTTCCGGTTTATGATGCATTTGAATCTTTGAGAGCACCCCGGAGGAAACAGATCACCATGGCCTTGGCACCGCAACAATCTGCGTCGCACCCCGTGCAAGAGGGTGCAGGCCTTTGGCTTTGGGCGCTGGTGCCGGTGTTGTTGGGTCTGCTGGTGGGTGTGCTTTTGTGGTTGGGCATCCCGTGGCTGGTGTGGCTCAGTTTGCTGCTTGCGGTGGTCGGGTGTGTGGGGGTGGTGCTGGTCCTGGTGCGCCAGCTGCAACAAGCCCACACCCTGCAGGCCACGCCCTCAGCGCAAGACACCGCAGCCCTGCACACCCAGGCTGTCACGCCCTTTTTGCAAGACGTTTTGCCAGCGTGGTACCACCAGGTGGATCAGGTCAAAAGCCAGACCGAGGCCGCTGTGGTGCAGCTCACCAACAGTTTTGCCGCGGTGCTGACCCAATTTGACCTGGCCGGCATTGGCAATGGGGCGGTACACGATGACAAATCCCACTCCACCATCAGTCTGTTGACCCTGTGCGAGCGCGAATTGCAGCCGGTGGTGCTGTCGCTGACGCAACTGATTGACGGCAAAGACGCGTTGCTGGCCAATGTGCGCAACCTGGCCAAAGAGACGCTGGAATTGCAGAGCATGAGTGAAGAGGTGCGCAGCATTGCGGCCCAGACCAATCTGCTGGCCTTGAACGCGGCCATTGAGGCGGCTCGGGCGGGCGAGTCCGGGCGTGGCTTTGCGGTGGTGGCCGCCGAGGTGCGGTCCTTGTCGCAGCGCTCGGCAGACACCGGCAAGCGCATTGGCGACCGGGTCAGCCAGATTGCTACCATCATGAAGTCGACCATGAGCGTGGCCGAGAACGCCGCGGTACAGGACAAAAGTTCGGTGGCCTTGTCGGGCGAGTTGGTGGAGCACGTGCTGAGCCATGTGCGCAAGCTTGGCGCCTCGGCAGATTCCATGCGTGAGCATGGCATGGTGGTGCGTGGCGAGGTAGAAAACCTGCTGATGGCCATGCAGTTTCAGGACCGGGTGTCGCAGATCTTGACGGCACTCAACGACAACATGGCGCAAATGCTAGAGCGTTTGGCCAACATTCAGACCGAGGCTTTACCGACTTCGCAAGAGTGGCTGGGTGACATGAACCAGAGTTCCTTCATGGATGATCAAATTTACCAACCGGTGTCACGCTGAGTCCTTATATATGAACGCCACCTCTGCCTTGCCCGCCGCGCCTTCCAGTTACGCTCCCAACATGAGCCGCAGTGTCTTGAAGGTGCTGCTGGTGGACGACGACACGTTTCAGCTGGAACTGTTGACTGAAATTTTGCGTGGGCTGGGGGTGTCAGACATCACCCAGGCGGCCGGAGGCACGGTGGCGCTGCAAAAGCTGGCGGACAACACCAACCGCTTCAACCTCATGCTGCTGGATCTCCACATGCCCGACATGGACGGTTTCCAGTTCATGGAATCGGTCGCCAAGACGGGTTTTACTGGCGGCCTGATCATTGTGTCAGGCCAAAGTGACGAGGTGGTCCGCGCCGCGGCCATGGTTGCCAAATTGCGGCGTTTCACGGTCTTGGGCGCGGTCACCAAGCCGGTCAGTCGACTCGATTTATCGCAACTGATTTGATGCAAAAGTCATAGCGCTCTGCGCTTATGACGTCAGGGCTAGGCAGGCTTTTACTGCTTGGTCAAAATCCAACTCATCCATGGCTTGGCGCAGGCGCTGAAACTCGGCAGAGTCGGGGTTGGCAAAGGTCGCTTGCAGCTCCTCGTAAACCTCCATGGCGGCCATGTCAGAGGCTTCCAGCAGGGCCAGCAAATTGCGCAGCTTGGCCACATCTTCTTGGGCGTTAGCCGGTGCAGCCGGGGTGCGGGCGGCGTCTGGCGCCAGCGAAGCCGCCAATGGTGTCAGCACGCTGTGGGTGCTGCTCAAGGCGGTGCGCAGCTCTGCGAGCAAGGTTGCGGTGTCGGGCGGAATGTTGGCGTCTTTGGCGGCTTTGACGCTCAACTCTGCTTGGCGCGCGACGCCGGCCAGGTGCTCGGCGCCCACGGTGGATGCCAGCCCCTTGAGTGTGTGCAGCAGCCTGGCTGCGGTGGTCAGGTCGGCCGCGCCCAGGCTGGCTTCAAGTTGCTCCGGCAGGTGGGCGATCTCTTGCAGAAAAGACTGCAAAACGCGCGCATACAAAGCCTGGTTGCCGCCCAGTCGATCCAGCGCCGCTGCGGTATGGATGGCGCTTGATTCGCTTGACTCGATCGGCTTGTCAAGGGGTGCGCTGACTGCAGTGTTGCTGGACTGGGGTTCTGGCGTTGCGGTCAGCGCTGTCAGCGCCGCTGTTGCCGTCACGGCCGGGGTTGGTGTTGGTGCTGGTGCTGGTGCTGGTGCGTCGGACGGTGTACCTTGCGTCAGGAGCCTTGGCGGGTTCTTGATGATCTGAATGAGTTGCGCCAAGTGAAACGGCTTGCCCACATGCTCGTTCATACCCGCTGCCAGGCAGGCTTCACGGTCAGACGCCATGGCGTTGGCAGTCATGGCAATGATGGGGAGGTCGCGCAGCCTGGGGTCCAAGCGCAGCAATCGGGTGGCGGCATAACCGTCCATCACAGGCATCTGGATGTCCATCAGGACCACGTCAAACAACGCGCCGGCCGCCAGTGATTCGCGCACGGCGTCCACCCCAAGCTGGCCGTTGTCTGCCAGTTGCACCAGTGCACCTTCGGAGGCCAGCATTTCTTGCGCGACTTGCTGGTTGATGATGTTGTCCTCGACCACCAGCAGTCGGATGCCCTGCAGGGCTTGTGATTTGGCCACCGGTGCCGCCAGGGTGCCTTGGGGCTGATGACGCACCGACAGGGCGTCGGTGACGGCGTCGAACAACATGGAGGCCGTGACGGGTTTGACCAAAAAACCGTGTAGTCTGGATTGCTCCTCAGGGGTGCGTTGGGTCAGCATCTCACGGCCGTTGGCGGTGATCATGATGACCACCGGCGGTGCGGCTGCGGTAAGCTGCTGCAGCCTGGCCACGGTTTCCCAGCCATCGAGGCCGGGCATTTGCCAATCAATAAACAGCGCCTGATAGGGCGTTTGGCCGGGTGCATAACGCGCCTGGATCATGGACAGGGCTTGCGCGCCGTCCGCGGCCACATCCACCTGCCAACCTAGCGATGTGGCCATGGCCGACAGGATTTCGCGTGCGGTGGGGTTGTCGTCCACCACCAGCACATGCAAGCGGGCCGCCAGCGCCGGGCTGCCAACGGGCACGTCACCCACTGGCAGGGTGATCTGGAACGAGAAGGTGCTGCCCTGGCCCAGAACGCTGTCGAGGCAGAGTTCGCCGCCCATCATGGACACCAGCCGCCGGCTGATGGACAAGCCCAGCCCGGTGCCGCCAAAGCGCCGGGTGGTGGAGGCCTCGGCCTGTGAAAAACCGTCAAAAATATGGCTTTGATTTTCCGGGGCGATACCAATGCCGGTGTCGCGCACGGCAAAACGCAGGCTGACCGATTGCGCAGTGTGTGCCAGCACCCGGATGCTGATTACCACCTCGCCCTGGGCGGTGAACTTGACCGCATTGCTGCACAGGTTGATGAGGACTTGCTGCAGCCGCATGGCGTCGCCCATCAAGGCTTTGGGGGTGGTTGGGTCGATGTCAAACAAGACCTCGACCGGCTTGACACCCACATTGGACGACACGATGACCGACAGGTCGCGCAGCAATTTGTCGAGCCGGAAACCCCGCACCTCAAGCGACATCTTGCCGGCGTCGATCTTGGAGAAATCAAGAATGTCATTGAGCAGCCCCAACAGGGACTGGGCTGCGCCCTCGGCCTTGGTGGCGTAGTCGTTCTGGCGCTTGTTGAGGTCGGTGTGGTGCAACAGCCGCAGCATGCCCAAAATGGCGTTCATGGGGGTGCGGATTTCATGGCTCATGTTGGCCAGGAATTGCCCTTTGGCAACAGCCGCGTTTTCGGCCTGTTCCTTGGCCGTGTGCAGCGAGCGCTCCAGCCTCTTGTTGGCAGTGATGTCGGTGCGGATGCCGATGTATTGGTGCGGCAGGCCATCGACCCCCAGCAGCGGCACGATGGTGGCGTTGACCCAGTAAAAGCTGCCGTCCTTTTTGCGGTTTTTCACATCGCCGTGCCAGACCTTGCCCTGCGTGATGGTTTGCCAGAGTTCGTCAAAGACGCTGGCCGGGTGTTCGTCCGATTTGACAATGCGGTGGTTTTGCCCCAGCAGTTCTCCCTGGCTGTAGCCACTGATGTTGCAAAAGCGTTCGTTGGCGTAAATGATGGTGCCCTGCAGATTGGTGATGCTGACAATGGCATGCTGGTCCAGCGCGAACTGCTGGTTTTTGAGGTCCACGTTTTGAATCAGCAGCCGTGCCGACACCACGTTCAGAGCGTTACCCAGGGCCTCGATTTCAGTCGCACGACGCGACACCTGCAGCCTGGCACCCTGGGAGTTGTCCAGGTGGCTGGCAAATTCGGTGGCTTCGCGCAGCGAGCGCATGGCCGGGCGCAGCAGCAGCCACAGCAGTGACAGCGTGGCGAACATCGCCAGCGCCATGGACTTCAGGGAATTGGCGCGAATTCCTTGCGCCATGTTGTCAAAGGTATCGAGCCGGTAATTGACGCGAACCCAGCCCAGAGGTTGCGCGCCGACAATGCGCCGCCAGGCTGACAGGGTGCCCGTTTTGCCCGCTAGAAAATCGTTTTGCGCCTCACTAGGCGGGTTGAATTTGAGCACTCCATCCGGGCTTTGACTTGGCGGGACATCCACGCGACTTTGGCTGTAGCGCGGTGACCAGACGCCATTCTTGTTGACCACCTCAGTGATCGGAAACCCCGCCGCGTCCGTGACCAACACCGAATAAATGCCATCGACGGAGGCAGTTTGCAGCGTCAGCGCTTCAATTTGCTCGGGTTCGTTGGTTTGCAAAAAATGTGCATCCACGGTAGCCAGGTTGTGTGCCAGGGCCTCAATTTGTGCAGTGACCGTGCGACGTGCGTCGGTGGTTTCTGCCTCGGCAATGTAATAGCCATACCCCAAGATGGACAGCGCCAGACACAGCGAGGTCAGCA
>JAIFMR010000076.1 GCA_020048255.1 Rhodoferax sp.
CCGGGACTGGTAAACGTGACCAATCAGCCCGCTGCAATCAAAACCACCTTCAGGCGTGTTGCCCCCGTAACGATAGGGCGTGCCGACCAATCCCAAGGCATAAATGGTGACATCGTCGGCCTGGTGCCCCGAGAGTCTGGCGGGAATCCCTGCAGTTTCTGTCATCGGCACACTTTGCCGCATGGGCGGTGAAGTCCCACACGCCGACAGCAATAGAACACCTGACAGGCTGACGCTGAACACACCTAAGCGGGTAACCGGGTTCATTTCAAATCAACAATCTGTGACATGAGATGAGTATGCCAAAGGTTTTGTCCAGCCTGTAGAATTTGCGGTTGTCAGGAGAGTGCCGCCCAAGCCCATGGTTTGAGGCAGCCGCCGAAGGCGCAGAGCCGCTGATTACAGCAGTTTGAACGCTCAGGCAAAAAGGACTGACAAACGGCACGATGTCGCCCGACACCGTGGCGCATCCCCACTGGAGAGAGACGCTGATGCCCACACAACAGGGGCCAGCGTCCACCGAAGGAGCAACCCGCAACAGCGACCCATCGCGGGTCTGGCTGGTGCGGCGAATCTCTCAGGTAAAGCGGACAGCGGGGGCAGCTCAAGGCTCAAACATGGGTTTGACCTTGAATTTTTTTCGTCTGCCCCTAGGAGCGCCTTGATGTCCACATCGCCTGATTCCCTGTTGAATGTTCCCCTGAATGACCTGCACATCGCGCTCGGTGCGCGCATGGTGCCGTTTGCCGGCTACAGCATGCCGGTGCAATACCCCGAAGGCCTGATGGCCGAGCACAAACACACCCGCACGGCGGCCGGCTTGTTTGACGTGTCCCATATGGGCCAGTTGCGCCTGGTCGGCCCGGATGCGGCGGCGGCCTTTGAGAGCCTGATTCCGGTGGACGTCATTGACCTGCCGGTGGGCAAACAGCGCTACGGGCTGCTGCTCAATGAGGAGGGTGGCATCATCGACGACCTGATGTTCTTCAGGAAAGCCGCCAACGAGATTTTTGTCATCGTCAACGGCGCCTGCAAGGTCGGTGACATCGCGCACATCCAGGCCAAGATCGGCACACGCTGCCAGGTCATTCCGATGCCCGAATTTGCCCTGCTGGCATTGCAAGGCCCCCAGGCCGTTAACGCCCTGTCCCGGTTGGCCCCGGGTGTGGAAAAACTGGTGTTCATGACCGGTGGCAACTTCACCGTGAACACCGGTGCAGAAAAAATCGACGTGTTTTTGACCCGCAGCGGCTATACCGGCGAGGACGGTTTTGAAATTTCAGTGCACGCCACACAGGCGCTGGCCTTGGCCAAGGCTTTGTTGGCGCAGCCCGAGGTCAAACCCATTGGCCTGGGCGCACGCAATTCTCTGCGTCTGGAGGCCGGCTTGCCGCTGTACGGCAACGATGTCGACACCACCACCACACCGATAGAGACCAGCCTGCAATGGGCCATCCAGAAAGTGCGCCGCGCTGGTGGTGCCCGCGAAGGCGGCTTCCCGGGTGCTCCAAAAATACTAGCGCAACTCGCAGGTGGGACAAGCGCTATCAGCCGAAAACGTGTAGGACTCATGGCACTGGAACGCGTGCCAGTGCGCGAACACGTTGAAATTCAAAGCACGGCAGGCGCGCGCATCGGCGAGGTCACCAGCGGCCTGCTCGGCCCGACCATCGACCAGCCGATTGCCATGGCCTATGTGCCACCAGAGTTCGCTGCGCTGGGCACGCAAGTCAATGCCATGGTGCGTGGCAAAGCCGTGCCGATGAAAGTGGTCGCCATGCCGTTTGTGCCCACCAACTATTTCCGCGGTTAACGCCTTCAGTCAACCATCACCCTGAAAATGTGTGTCCCCCACGAGCGTCTAGCAGCGTGCGTTGGGTGTGTCACGCAGCAAAATCAAGGAGGAGGTTCGGGCGAAGCCCAAACCGGGGGACATTTGCGGAGTGACACACCCAGCGCGCGCTGCGGGTAAAGATAACCAGAGCAAGTTCAATTTTTCTCATCGTTTCAACATCATTTTTACGGAGTTTCACATGACCATCAAGTACACCCCAGACCACGAATGGATCCAAATTGACGGCAAGCAAGCCACCGTCGGCATCACCCACCACGCCCAAGACGCGCTCGGTGATGTGGTGTTTGTCGACCTGCCTGAAGTCGGCAAAACCTATGCAGCCAAAGACGCTGCCGCCGTGGTGGAGTCGGTCAAGGCAGCAGCTGACGTGTACATGCCCGCTGACGGTGAAGTCACCGAAGTCAATGAAGCCCTGCGTGCTGACCCCTCGCTGGCCAACTCGGACCCGTTGGGCGCCGGCTGGTTCTTCAAGATGACCCTGGCCAACCCCGCCGATCTGGACGCCATGATGGACGAGACCAGCTACGCCAGCTTTGCCGCTGACGCCCACTAAGCAAGGTCCACACCCATGTCTTCTTCACTTGCTGAACTGGAAAACGCCTCTGAATTCATCGCCCGGCACATCGGTGTGGACGCCGCTGACGAAGCCGTCATGCTGCAAGCCGTGGGCGCAACGTCGCGCGACGCGCTGATTCAAGAGATCGTGCCGCGTGCCATTGCGCGCAGCCAGGCCATGGACATCCCGCCGGCCATCACCGAGGCCGCGGCGCTGGCCGAACTCAAGGCCATTGCGGCCAAAAACAAGGTGTTCAAGAGCTACATCGGTCAGGGCTACCACGACACCCTGACGCCGGGCGTGATTCTGCGCAACATTCTGGAAAACCCCGCCTGGTACACCGCTTACACGCCCTACCAGGCTGAAATCAGCCAGGGTCGCATGGAGGCACTGATCAATTTTCAGACCCTGATCACCGACCTGACTGCCATGCCCATGGCCAACGCGTCGATGCTCGACGAAGCCACCGCCGCCGCTGAAGCCATGACGCTGGCCATGCGTGTGAGCAAGTCGAAATCCAACACCTTTCTGGTGGACGAAGACGTGCTGCCGCAAACCCTGGAAGTGATTCGGACCCGCGCCGAGCCATTGGGCATCACTATTCAGGTGTACCGCGCTGATGAAGCGCTGGTGCAGGACAGCTTTGCCGTGCTGCTGCAATACCCCGGTGTCAGTGGCGAGGTGCGCGATGACCGTGCCCGCATCGCAGCGTACAAAGCCCAAGGGGGCGTGGTCATCATGGCCGCCGACCTGCTGGCCCTGACGCTGCTGACGCCGCCCGGCGAACTCGGTGCAGACATTGCCATTGGCACCACCCAGCGCCTGGGCATGCCCATGGGCAATGGTGGCCCGCACGCAGCTTACATGGCCTGCCTGGATGCGCACAAGCGCTCCATGCCCGGCCGACTGGTGGGGGTGAGTGTGGACGCCCACGGCAACCCGGCTTACCGGCTGGCACTGCAAACCCGCGAACAACACATCCGCCGCGAAAAAGCCACCAGCAACATCTGCACCGCGCAAGTCTTGCCCGCCGTCATTGCCAGCATGTACGCGGTGTACCATGGTCCGCAGGGTTTGAAGCGCATCGCCCAGCGTGTGGCAACGTTTACCGCGGTGCTGGCAGCCGGTTTGCAGTCCTTGGGCTTCAAGGTCAGCAACACCCATGCCTTTGACACGCTGACCATCGACACTGGAAATGCTACTTATTCAATAGCTAATCGCGCTTTATCAGCGGGGGCTAACCTGCGATTAACCTCCAAATCTCAGCTGAGCGTCTCGCTGGACGAGACCACCACCCGCGCGGACCTGGCGCAACTCTGGTCTTTCTTTGCGCAAGACGGCCAGGCCTTGCCGCAAGTGGCCGCGTTGGAGACCTCGGCCCAGTCGCTGCTGCCCGCCGCCCTGTTGCGCAGCAGCAGCTACCTGAGCCACCCGGTGTTCAACAGCCACCACTCCGAGACCGGCATGCTGCGTTATATCCGCCGCCTGTCTGACTTTGACCTGGCGCTGGACCGCAGCATGATCCCGCTGGGCAGTTGCACCATGAAGCTCAATGCCACGTCGGAGATGATTCCCATCACCTGGCCCGAGTTTGCCGCCATTCACCCGTTTGCCCCAGCGAATCAACGCCAGGGTTATGCCGAGCTTGACGCGCAATTGCGCGCCTGGTTGTGCCAGGCCACCGGGTACGCCGGCATCAGCCTGCAACCCAACGCCGGTAGCCAGGGTGAATACGCCGGCATGATGGCCATCCGTGCGTTTCACATCTCTCGGGGCGACGCGCACCGAGACATCTGCCTGATCCCGAGCAGCGCGCATGGCACCAACCCCGCCAGCGCGAGCATGGTCGGAATGAAAGTGGTGGTCACGGCGTGTGATGCGCAGGGCAATGTGGACATGGCCGACCTGAAGGCCAAATGTGAACAGCACAGCGCCAACCTGGCCGCCATGATGATCACCTACCCCAGCACCCACGGCGTGTTTGAAACCAATGTCAAAGACCTGTGCGCGCTGGTGCACAGCCATGGCGGGCGCGTCTATGTGGACGGCGCCAACATGAACGCCTTGGTTGGCCTGGCCGCACCGGGCGAATTTGGCGGTGATGTGAGTCACCTGAACCTGCACAAAACCTTTTGCATCCCGCACGGCGGTGGCGGCCCCGGTGTTGGCCCGGTCTGCGTGGTGGCCGATTTGGTGCCGTTCCTGCCCGGCCATGCTGCGGGTGGTTTGGATGCCAGCAGCGTCGGCGCCGTATCGGCTGCGCCCCTAGGCAATGCCGCGGTATTGCCCATCAGCTGGATGTACTGCCGCATGATGGGTGCCGACGGTTTGAAATCAGCCACGGAAGTCGCCATTTTGAGTGCCAACTACATCAGCGCGCGGCTCAAGGACGCCTTTCCGACGCTCTACACCAGCGTACCGGTGGATGGCAAACCCGGCCGGGTGGCACACGAGTGCATTCTGGACGTGCGCCAGTTGAAAGAGGCCACCGGTGGCGCCAACGGCATCAGTGCCGAAGACGTCACCAAGCGGCTGATGGATTACGGTTTTCATGCCCCTACGCTGAGTTTCCCGGTGCCCGGCACCCTCATGGTGGAACCCACCGAGAGCGAAACCCTCGAAGAGTTGGACCGCTTCATCGACGCCATGATCGCCATCCGCGCTGAGATTGCGCAGGTAGAACAAGGCGTCTGGCCGCAGGACAACAACCCGCTGAAAAACGCCCCGCACACTGCTGCTGCGCTGTTGAGTGCAGAGTGGACCCGGCCTTACCCACGGGAGCTGGCAGCCTTTCCGGTGGCCAGCCTGAAGCAAAGCAAATACTGGCCACCCGTGGGACGCATTGACAACGTCTACGGCGACCGCAATCTGTTTTGCTCTTGCCTGCCCATCGGGGAATAGGTCCACAGCTGCCGCTTGACCCTAGACACCTTGACGGCCTGAGTCTCTGCAAGCGCAGCGCCTCAGGCCGTCGTCCTTTCCATCTATTCCTTCAAGTCTCGGTAACGAGCCATTCCCTTTGATCTCCCGACCCCTGGACCCCGGCGAAGCTTTCTTTTTCATGCAAGACCTGGTGTCTTGCATGAACTTTGTGGTGTTTGCAGAACGCTCAACCCCCCTGGAGCCTGAGCGCCTTCACAACGCCTTGCAGATCCTTCAGGCCGAAAACGGTTTGCTGCAAACCTGTATCACATGGACCGAAGCCGGTGGCATGCGTTTCGAACCGGCACCCGATCTGCCGATTGAATTGCAGCAGCATCACACCCGTGCCGACAACTGGCAAAGCTGGATAGAGCAGGAGTTGTCCAGCCCTTTTGCCACCGGGTCAGCGCCGCTGATGCGCTGCTTGTATTTGGACATAGTCCCACCCGACAACGGAATGGACGAGCAGGGGCAAACGCCCGTGCGCAGCGTGCTGGCGCTCACCTTCCACCACGCCATTGCGGACGGCCGATCCGGCACCGATTTGCTGCGCCGCCTGCTGACGCTGATGGCCAGCCACGCGGCGCCAGCCCACACGACGCCAAAGGTTCTGCCCAGCATGCTCGACCTGATGCCACCGCACACGCGCTGGGCCGAGCAGCCGGATGCCGCAAAGCAGCTCAGAACCACCCTCATCACCGACTACCGTCGCCATGGCGTGCTGCCCGCCCTGCCCTGGCTGGCCACGGAGGCCAGCACCCGAACGCCGAAGTTGATCCGTTTGCACCTGACGCCAGAAGTCACCCAAAGGCTGATCACCGAAGCACGCGCACACGCCACCACGGTTCACGGCCTGCTGTGCGCGGCGCAGTTGCTGGCGCAATTCAAGCTGATGCGAGCCACCGAGCCCACCGCGTTTTTCCTGTCCTGCCCGGTCGACATGCGGCCGCACCTGGAGCCGGCGCCACCCGTGACGCCCACCGGGCTGTTTGTGTCACTGATTTCAGCCACGTTTCAGATCAGCATCGAGACCGAAGCGGCAGCGCTGGCACGCGACATCATCAGCCAGACCCGCCTGCAGTTGGCGCGTGGCGAAGGCCATTTGCTCTACCACCTGTACGGGCTCGACGGCTCGCCCGTGCCGCCTGCCGCGCTGGAGCTGTTTCGTAAAAAATCTATGGCTTCCTTGCCCAACACCATGATCAGCAATGTAGGCCCGATTGCGCCGGTGACGAATGACCCAGACGTACAAGCGATCTCGTTCGCGCTGTGCCCCATGCCCTACCAGTCCCTGTTTACAGCAGCCAGCACTTACCAGGGTCGCTTGATTTTGAATGTGGGTTACGACGCCGCACGGCTGACCGATGCCAATGCACACGCATTGGCTCAAGGCATTCAGGACGTGCTTTTGGCTTTGTCCTCACCATCAACCGGAATGGGGTCACAGGTGCCGACCTGACCAAAACTCCCAATGCCTTGTCGCCCAAGCTGACCTCCGCCTGATGATGAGGTTTGGTAATATGACCACATCGCTTGGTGACTCACCCCGCACTGGAACTGGAGACTTTATGCAAACCGCTGAACTTGCTGCGCTGCCCCTGTCTGAGCGACTGCAGGCTATGGAAGTCCTATGGGAGTCACTGTGCCAGGAACCCGGGCAAGTGCAAACGCAAACTCTACCCGACTGGCATCACCAGGTGTTGAACCAACGTTTGGCCGCACTAGATGCTGGGGCTGAAACCGTCACTCCCTGGAACGAGGCCAAAGACCGTATCCGTCAGCGCACTCGGACATTGAACTCCTCGGCATGAAGGTCGCCCTGAGTTCGAGCGCCGAATAGGATTTGGTAGACGGCTTCAACTTTTACGAACGACAGCGGGAAGATCTGGGCGAGTATTTTTTGAACAGCTTGTTTGCCGACATCGACTCTCTGGCCTTGTTTGCGGGTGTCCATCCCAAGCCTTTTGGGAATTTGCACAGAACCAGTGGTCGACGTTTTCCGTTTTCTATTTACTACAGGGTTGAAGGTGATTTGGTAACGGTCATTGGCGTACTGGATAGTCGTCAAGATCCGGATCGCATTCGCGCAAAGTTATCCGGGAGAGGCTAGCCAAGCCACCACTGCGCCAGATCTTTTGCGCCACGGCCTGACGCAACACACCCTGTTGCGGCACCACCAGCGTCAACTGTTTTTTGGCTCGGGTGATGCCGGTGTAAAGCAGCTCACGGGTCAACACCGGGGCGATTCTGTCGGGTAGCACCAACGCCACCTGCTCAAACTCCGACCCTTGCGACTTATGCACCGTCATGGCAAACACGGTCTCCACCGCATCGAGCCGGCTCGGCAAGACCCAGCGCACCCCTGCACCCCCGACCTGGCTGGCATCGACAAATGCCACCCGCAGGCCCCGCGCGGTCGGCAGACACAAGCCGATGTCGCCATTCATCAACTGCAGGTTGTAGTCGTTGCGCGTCACCATCACCGGCCGGCCCACAAACCAGCCTGCCACGGCAAAGCCCAAAGCGCGGGCCATGGCCTGGTTCAATGCCAGCACGCCCCACGGCCCTTCGCGCAGGGCGCATAAGACCTGAAATTGCCCCAGAGCACGCAAGAGTTCAAGCGCTTGCGCATCGCTGCACGGGCAGGCAGGCTCTGCCCGCAGCGCTTCAAGCCCTGCTAGCCAGATGCGCCAACCCGCGCGCACCCGCGCCGCCAAGCGGCCGTCCCAGCCGTGTTGTGGCTCCAGCCGCGTGAGGCTGGCATCCCCTTCGGCTTGCCAGCGCGGTGCACTCGCCCACAAATCTGCCACGCTGTGATGCTCACCCGCATTCACGGCGCTGGCCCATTGGCCAATCACGCTGTCCGCAGCAAAGCGGTGGCTGTGGCGCAACATCACCGTCTGCTGTGCCAGCCCAGACCCATTGCCGGCCCAGGCCTTGATGTCTTGGCCCGTCACCGCTTGCACCCAATGCACGGTGTCAAGCGTGTAGCCGCCGGCTTGGGCTTCCTCGCACAACTGCCCCATGACGGCGCCTGCCTCCACCGAGGCCAGCTGGTCTTTGTCGCCCAGCAGGATCACGCTGGCGTTCAAGGGCACTGCAGCCAGCAGCCGTGCCATCAGCTCCAGGTCAATCATCGAGGCTTCGTCCACCACGACCAGGTCCAGCGCCAGTGCGGGTGGGGGGCTGGCTTGCACGGCAGAGCGCACCTGCAAAAGCTTGTGCAGGGTTTGTGCCTGGGTTGGCAGGTATGCCCGCATGGCCAGCGGCAGGTGTTGCACGGCCTGGGTGATGGACTCGCCCAAGCGTGCTGCCGCCTTGCCGGTGGGCGCAGCCAAAGCCACACGCAGCGGCCGGTCTGATTGCGATTGCAACAAGGCCAGCAGCCGCACCACGGTGGTGGTCTTGCCGGTGCCTGGGCCACCCGTGATGATGGTGAAACGCCCGCGCGCGGCCAGGGCACAGGCCACCTTTTGCCAATTGGGTGCTGCAGGCGCGTACGTGGACGTGGACGTGGTGGCAGGGACTGTATTCGTTGCAGTTCCAGAGGCGGCTGGGCTGTTGGCAACGCCCGGGCTGTCAAAAAGCGCATCCAGCGCGGGTGCCAAGGTGTCGGG